>JBFMGS010000042.1:0-3391 GCA_040752635.1 Bacillota bacterium | reverse complement strand
GTCAAAGCGCTCGGGATCAAGCTCGAGGACCGCGACCTCGCCCAGGTTTCCATGAACCTCACCAACTTTGAAAAGACGCCCATGCACGTCGTCTTCAATCTTGTGAAGGCGGAAGCCGACCGCTATGGGGTCCCGATTGTGGGCAGCGAGGTTATTGGCCTCGTGCCGCTGGATGCGCTCCTTGCCGCTGCTGAGCATTACCTCCGCATTGAAGGGTTTTCCCGCAAGCAGGTCCTGGAGACCCGTATCTGGGAGTGAAGGGGGAAAGCGCCGTCTTTGCCCAGGGTCGCGAGGTTGCCATCAGGCCATCGCGCGAGGCAGGTCCATTTCGGCGCGACTGCAGTGAAAGTGCGCGCGGACGTTCTTGTTGAGAACGCAGACGAAGTTGTTACACTAGCAACTGGACATTCGCTTGCCGCCTGTGCCGGTACGAAAGCTGAAGGCAGCCGCTCGGCAGGGCGAGGCCGGCCGCGGACCCGGGGTGCTATGAGGGACCTCGGGATAATCAAGCATGGCAGTGTGGCTGTGCTGGGCGACCGGATCGTGGCCGTGGGCGAGGCTGACGAGGTCAGGGCGAAAGTCAACCTTTCCCCTGGAGCCCTGGTAATCGATGCCACTGGGAAGGTTATTCTGCCGGGGTTCGTTGACCCCCACACCCACCTCGTCTTTGCGGGGTCCCGGGAACACGAGTTCATCCAGAGATCCGAAGGCCGTTCGTACCTGGACATACTGGCTTCAGGAGGCGGGATTCTGTCCACGGTGAGGGCGACGCGCGCCGCTCCGCCGTTTGAACTTGTGGATCTTGGCCTCAAGCGGCTCGATGTGATGCTCTGCCACGGAACGACCACGGTGGAAATCAAGAGCGGATACGGGCTGTCCCTGGACGACGAACTCAAGTGCCTCCGCGTGGTAAGAGAACTCTCAGCACGCCATCCAATGGATGTGGTTGCCACATTCCTTGGGGCGCACGCTGTGCCGCCGGAGTACCGCGGTGACCCTGACGGGTATACGCTCCATATTATCGAGGATATGATCCCTCGTGTGGCAGAGCAGAAGCTCGCTGAGTTCTGTGACGTGTTCTGCGAGGAAGGGGTGTTCTCTATCGACCAGTCGCGGCGGATCCTCGAGGCAGGCAGGGCGTTTGGGCTTGTGCCGAGACTGCACGCGGACGAGATGGTCCCGATGGGAGGAGCGGAGCTTGCTGCAGAGGTGAGGGCAGTCAGTGCAGATCATCTGCTTTTCACCTCGAGCGAAGGCATGCGGCGGATGGCAGAAGCCGGCGTCACAGCAACGCTGCTCCCCGGGACGTCGTTTGCGCTGATGCTCGGGCGCTACGCTGACGCTCGGGCTTTCATCGAGTCAGGGTGTGCGATAGCCCTGGCTACGGATTTCAACCCGGGCACATGCCCTACACCATCCATGCAGTTCGTGATGAACCTCGCGGCGTTCGGCATGAAATTGCATCCCGCGGAGGTGATATGCGCGTGCACTGTCAACGCCGCGTGTGCGCTGGGGCGCGTGCATGAAGTCGGCAGTCTCGAAGTTGGCAAGCTTGCAGACATCGTTATCGCAGACGTCGACACGCATCTCAAGCTACCGTATCAACTCGGCACCAATGTCGTCGAGAAGGTCATCAAACGCGGGCATCTCGTCGTGAGCGGGGGGAGGCGCATCACCGCATGACCATGACCGACCTTGCTGTTGGTAGTTTCCTCGACGAGGTTGCGACAAGCTCGCCTGCTCCGGGAGGGGGCAGCGTCTCGGCCCTGGCTGCAGCCCTGGCTGCGGCGCTGGTGAGCATGGTGGGATCCCTCACCCTCCGCAAACTACCGACCGCCACATTCGCCGGCAGGCCGGATGCATCCCGAGGCCGGTTGGCGGTGGACGCTGGACAGGGGGGGCAGGGTGGGGGAGGCCCGGAAAGCGACGGCAGGGTCGTCCCTCCGCAACCTGGCCATGCTGGGGCAGTCGGGGACGGCGCCGGGGCCGTTGAGACCTGTGGTGCGGCCGGGCAGCAATCCGTGGAACCGGAAGCGGATGTGGAAGCGGACATGGCCATGGCGGTGGATATCGCAAGCGATCTGCGCCGGCATTTTTCAAGGCTCATCGACGAGGACGCCGAAGCCTTTCGCGCAGTGATGGCTGCATATAAGCTTCCCAAATCCACTGACGAGGAAAGGCGGGTGCGCGGAGCAGCGATCCAGGAAGCCCTCAAGCAAGCTTGTCGTGTGCCCGCGCAGGTCGCGAAGGGTGCGGTGGAGGTGCTGCAGCTCTCGGACCTGGTCGCGCGGGAAGGGGTTCGGAGCGCGCTCTCGGACGCAGCAGTGGCATGCCTTCTAGCAGAAGCGGCGCTGCACGGCGCCTGCCTGAACGTCAAGATCAACCTTAAGTCCATCAAGGACGCCGCTTTCGTGTCAGAGATGCAGGGCGAGATGGCCCGGGCTATGTCATCCGGCCGGGCCGTTCGCGAGAGGGTCATGGCCTTCGTGCAGGAGGAGCTGGGATAAGCTAAATATGTGCGGGGAGGGAAAGGACGTGTCGAGGAAGGCGCTTGTGGTCATAGATATGCTACGAGACTTCATCGACGCTGATGGAAAGCTTTCCATAGGACCGGCGGCGGCGGCGGCGGTGCGGGCCATCGCCCGCAAGATCGAGGAAGCCCGCGCTGAGGGGTGGCCTGTGATTTACGTCTGTGACAGGCATGCTGAGGACGATCAGGAGTTTACGATGTTTCCGCCTCACTGCATTGCTGGTACCCCCGGGGCGGACGTGGTGAACGAACTCTGCCCCGGGCCGAGGGACAAGGTCATTCCGAAGCGCAGGTATAGCGCGTTCTTTCAGACGGACCTGGATCTCACTTTGAGGGAACTCGGTGTTGACGAGCTCGTGCTGGTTGGGGTGTGCACCAACATCTGCGACCTCTATACGGCGGCTGACGCCAGGATGCTGGGCTACAAGGTCACGGTGCCCCGGGACTGCGTTGCGTCGTTCGATGAGGCCGCGCACGAGTTCGCCCTCAAGGAGATGGAGCGCACCTTGGGTGTTAGTGTGGTGTAAGCGAGGGCGACGACGTGGAGTTCCTCGGTCAACCGGTTCAGAGATTCGCCAACGTAGACTCCACTAACGCTGTGGCCAGACGCCTCGCCGAATGCGGGGCGCCTGAAGGTACCTGCATTGTCGCGGAAACCCAGAGCGCGGGACGGGGGCGGCTCGGCCGCGAGTGGCACTCCCCGCCGGGGGGGTTGTGGCTTTCGGTTGTGCTGCGCCCGAAGGTCGCTCCTCGAGATATTGGCAAGCTTTCGCTGGTCGCGGGCGTCGCCGCGACGGAGGCCATCCGCGAGGTTGTACGGCTTCCAGCGATGACCAAGTGGCCCAACGACGTGGTGGTCGC
>JBFMGS010000041.1:0-20738 GCA_040752635.1 Bacillota bacterium | reverse complement strand
TCGCCACGGCGAGCGCATCCTCCAGGCTCACCACCCCTTGTTCGACCCACTGGCGAAGCGACTGGTCCTGCGTCTGCATCCCAAACCTCGCTCCCGTTTGGATCACCGAACGCAGTTGATGGGTCTTGCCTTCACGGATGAGGTTTCTTACAGCCGGCGTACCTACCATCACCTCGACAGCAGGGACCCTGCCGGGCTTGTCCTTCCTCGGGACGAGCTGCTGGGCGACCACACCAATGAGCGTGGCCGCAAGTTGGATCCTCACCTGCTGCTGCTGGTACGGCGGGTAAACGTCGATGATGCGGTCGATGGTCTGAACAGCGTCTCCCGTGTGCAACGTAGCCAGCACCAGATGCCCTGTCTCCGCGGCCGTTATGGCCGTGCTCATCGTTTCGAGGTCGCGCATCTCGCCCACGAGTATCACATCGGGGTCCTCCCGCAATGCCGCACGAAGCGCGAGAGCAAAGGACATGGAATCCTGCCCGATCTCGCGCTGGTTGACCATGGCTTTCTTGTGGCGATGCAGGTACTCTATGGGGTCCTCTATGGTTATCACGTGGCAACTGCGCTCGCTGTTGATGAGATCCACCATTGCCGCGAGCGTGGTTGACTTGCCGCTCCCGGTCGGGCCGGTCACCACCACAAACCCCCTGGTCTTCCTTGCGAGGGTCTCAACCACCGGCGGCAAGCCGAGTTCTCTTATGCTAGGCACGTCATGGGGGATCACCCTTATGGCCGCGCCGCACGTGCCCCTCTGCCGGTAAGCGTTTATCCTGAAGCGCCCGACCCCCGGTACGCCGTGGGAAAAGTCCACCTGGCCCTGCTGTTTGAACACCGCCCGGTGCTCATCGCCCATGAACGACATGACCAGCGCCTCGGTGTCCCTCGGCGTAAGCTGGGCCAGCCCCGCCACGGGACGAAGGTCCCCCGCAACGCGTACGATCGGCGGGAGGCCCGCGGTAATGTGAAGGTCCGACGCACCGCTTTGTACCGCCATCCGGAGCAACTCTTCCAGGGTCAGGGTGGAAGTCAAGGTCGAACCTCCCCTTTTCCGTCCGGCACCGCGCATACTTTCCGGAGTTCTTCCGGAGTCGTGACCCCAAGAAGAACCTTCCGAGCCCCATCAACTACGAGCCTTGTCATGCCTGCCTGCACGGCGCGGGCCTCAATTTCCTCAGCGGGCGCGCACTTCATAACGAGCGCCCGGATACCCTCGTCGACCACCATGATCTCTCCGATGGCCGTGCGGCCGTAGCAGCCCGTGTTTGCGCATTGCCTGCACCCGCGACCGCGCCTGAGGACCCGGCGGCCGTACTCGGCTTCTACCCTGGCGGCGGTCTTGGGTGCGAGCGCGCTCCACGTCGTCCATGTCGCCACATCAGGCTCATAAGGCTCCATGCAGTACGAGCATACCTTTCTCACAAGCCTCTGGGCCACTACCGCAGATACCGACGACGCCACAAGGTAAGGCTCTATGCCCATCTCGGCGAGCCGCACCAGCGCGCCTGCGGCGTTTATCGTATGGAACGTGCTCAGGACGAGATGCCCGGTCATGGCGAACCTGATCGCGATCTCCGCGGTCTCCGTGTCCCTTATCTCGCCCACCATCACGATATCCGGGTCCTGCCTGAGGATGGCCCTCAGGCCCGCTGCAAACGAAAGCCCTGCTTTGGGGTTGGTCTGCACCTGGTTGATGCCTGGCACCCGGAACTCCACTGGGTCCTCAATGGTGACTATGTTCTTCTCCGGGCTGTTGAGCTCCTGGAGCGCCGCATACAGCGTCATCGTCTTGCCGCTCCCCGTCGGCCCTGTCACCAGCACTATGCCGTTAGGTCGTGCGAGCACCCGGCGCAGCCGCTCCACGTCTTCCTCGAGGAATCCCAGCTCTCCGAGGCTGGCGATGGCGCCCCTCGACCGCAGGACCCTTATCTCCACCTTCTCCCCATGGAGCGTGGGAAGCGTGGATACGCGCAGGTCGATCTCCTCGCCCTCCACCCGGAGCTCAACCCGCCCGTCCTGGGGCATGCGCCTCTCAGCGATATCCATGCCAGCCATGACCTTGACACGAGAAGCCACCGCCGGACCCAGTTCCTTCGGGAACGTCATTACCTGCCTTAACGCGCCGTCAATCCTGTATCTCACCCGTACCTGCGACTCCTCGGGCTCTATGTGAATGTCGCTCGACCGGGCCTTCACAGCCTCGGATATGATGGCGTTTGCGAGTCTCACGGCCGGGGCGCTCATTACCTGTGCGTCCTCGGCGGCCTTCTTGGCCTCCTCCACCCTGTTCTCAGGCTTTTCGACTTTGCTCGCCGCCTGTGCCTGTGCCTGCACCTCTTTGACGAGTTTCATGCCCGGCCCGCTGCCAAAGCACTCAGAAATGGCGGCCTCGATCTCGGCCTCGCTTGCTATGACCGGGTCCACTTCGAGACCTGTGGAGATCCTCACATCATCGATGGCGAACACATCCAGGGGGTCGGCCATCGCAAGGGTAAGGCGGTTCCCCACGCGCTCGATGGGTAACACCTTGTGGGACCTGGCGAATGCCTCCGGCACAAGCCTCGCCACGCTCGGGCTGATGATATACCGGGCCAGCTCGACCCTGGGCACCCCGAGCTGCGCCTCGAGTGCAGAGAGCATGACGTCCTCATCGATTAACCCGAGAGACACAAGGATCGAGCCAAGCCTACCGCCGGTCTCTTTCTGAACCGTAAGCGCCCTGTCGAGCTCGTCCTGAGTCAAGACACCCGTGCTTACCAGGATCTCGCCAAGCCTGCGTCTGGGTCCCGGAGTCTTAGCCGCTTGCGCAGGAGTCATCCTGGACTGCCCCGCCGGGCTCGCAGCCGGCGGCACTCCCGAGGTTGCTCGGCATGTACCGTTGGCGTGGATTAGTGACATAGAGCTCAGTCCTTTAGTCACAAAACGACATATTCCATTTCTTTTTGGACACTCGCGCGCCAATTCCTCCACGTTGCTCCAAAAAAAACGCAGCAAAGCCTGTAACCTGCTGTGATCTTGTCGAATTAGCTCACTGGTTGTCGGATTCTTGGCACCTGGCTGCGCGGAGGGCCGCCACCCGATCGAGGATCTCATCCGCCAGATCCCTCTTGGGCATGAGCGGGAGGGCCTCCCGCCGCCCGTCGGCATGAAGGATCTTCACTTCGTTGAAGTCCGAACCGAAGCCCGAGCCGGGCGTGGTCACATCGTTGGCAACGATGAAGTCCAGGTTCTTGGCAGCAAGTTTCGAAGTGGCGTGCTCCACGAGATCATGGGTTTCAGCGGCGAAGCCGACGACGAGCCGATGCCCCTTTCGTTTCCCGGCCTCCCCGATGATGTCATCGCACTTCACCAGCTTGATGCTGATCATATCCCCTTCCTTCTTGATCTTCCGCGGTTCTATGATCTCGGGCCGCCAGTCAGCAGGCGCCGCGGCACCGATGACCACGTCGGCCTCTTCCAGGCGCATCATTACCGCATCTAGCATCTCGCGGGCTGTGCGGACCCGCACTACCTCGACGCCCCGGGGGTCGGGGAGGGCGCAAGGCCCGCTCACCAGGATCGCCCTCGCTCCTCTGTCCCGGGCCGCCTCAGCGAGGGCGTAACCCATTTTTCCGGAGGACCGGTTGCTTATGTGCCTCACGGGGTCAAGCGGCTCCTCTGTCGGGCCTGCCGTCACGATCACCGTGGTTCCGGCGAGGTCCTGCACTGGGAAGAGGATCCTTTCTATCTCTCTGACGATCTCTTCGGGCTCCGGCATCCTACCTTTGCCTTCTTTCCCGCAGGCAAGGCGGCCCACCCTGGGTTCCATCGCCCTGTAACCGAGCGCGAGCAGGCGCGCAAGGTTATCCTGGAGAATAGGGTTTTCGTACATTGCCTCGTTCATGGCCGGAACAAAGAGCACAGGTGATTTCGTGGCCATGATGACGGTTGTGAGGAGGTCATCGGCGATGCCCGATGCGACCTTGCCAATACAGTTTGCGGTGGCAGGGGCGACCGCCACAACGTCGGCCCTTTCAGCAAGCGCCACGTGGCGTACATCCCATTCGCCGGGGCCCGTAAACATGTCGCAAAACACAGGGTTGCGAGAGAGGGTACGGAACGTGAGAGGACCAACGAACTTCGTCGCTGCTTCCGTCATGACAACGTAGACCTCGGCCTTCCGCTTAACGAGGAGGCTTACCACCTCGGCCGCTTTGTAGGCGGCGATCCCGCCGGTCACTCCGAGAACAACCGTCTTGCCTTCCACGATGAACCCTCCCTTAAGGGATGTGGCGCCCCTCTCGGGGCGCCACAACTGCTACTTCATGCCTGACTTGGGCTGCTCGAAACTCACCTTTCCAGCGAGGATCTCTTCCAGTGCTATCGTTACGGGTTTGTCCGCTTTGGTTTCGACGAGCTTCTTTCCCCCGTTCATCAGTTGGCGTGCCCGTTTCGCCGCCGCAACAACCAGAGCATACCTGCTTTGTGCCTTGTCAGCGAAAGCATCAAGGGGTGGATATAACATGGCATCCTCTCTCTCCGCGTAGTTCGTTGCATGCTTTTCCGGGACCGCCGGCCAGGCTCACTCGCCCTGCGAGCGCAGGCGATCCACAAACGATCTGCAGTCGCATCGAGCAGTTCTGCAGCGCTCCGCCGTAATTATAGCCTTTAGCTTCCCTACAGCCGCCTCGAGATCCTCATTTACGATCACGTAATCGTAGTCGAACACCGCCTCAAGTTCCTCCATGGCTTGGCGAAACCGGATCCTCTGCGCGTCAGGCGCATCCCTGCCCCGGCGTCTAGCGCGCTCACGGAGCTCCTCCATGGAAGGAGGCATAAGGTAAACGAACACACCCGCCGGCCACCTTGCCCTCACCTGTCTTGCGCCCTGGATGTCCACATCGAGTATCACATCGTGGCCTTGTTCGATCGTTTCCTCAATGAACTTGCGAGGCGTACCGTAGCAATTGCCGTATACCGTGGCCCATTCCAGGAGTTCCCCCGCCTCCTGCATCTTACGAAACTCTTCGGGCGTGACGAAGTAATAATGGACACCGTTTATTTCCCCCGGGCCGGGCGGGCGCGTGGTGACGGACACGGAGTACCGCATACCCTGGGACCGTTTCAACAGCTCATTTACCACGGTGTTCTTCCCGGCGCCCGATGGCCCGGAAAGCACTATCAGGAACCCGCGCGTTCTTTGCACGCCTATCACTCGCCCGAGTCGCGGCCCGCATCCTTACCCCCGAGTCTATGCGCAACTGTTTCGGGCTGGACGGCGCACAGGATGACGTGGTCGCTATCGGTGATGACGACGGCGCGCGTTCTTCTCCCGTACGTCGCGTCGATAAGCGTCCCGCGCTCTCTGGCCTCCTGCACTATCCTTTTGATCGGGGCGGACTCCGGGCTCACGATGGCGACGATGCGGTTGGCGGCCACGATGTTCCCGAATCCTATGTTAATGAGCTTGACGTCCATGTCCGGCACCTCTCCCTATTTTGCTAACCTCTTAAGGAGCGCTTCCTTTTGCCTGGCCCCCAGTCCCTGCACCCTTCTGGACTCGTGAATCCCGATTTCCTCCATAATCTTACGGCTTCTGACTCTTCCTATGCGTGGCAATGACTCCAGGAGGTACGCGACGCGCATGCGGGATATCACGTCATCTTCGGGGTGGCTGAGGATCTTCTCGAGGGTGACGGTGCCCTGCTTCAGGCTCTCACGGACCTGAGCTCTTTTCGAACGCACTTCCTGGGCCTTCTTCAGGGCGGCTCTCTTTTCGTCGGCGCTCAGCTTGGGCAAAGCCATGATCTCACCTCCTTGTCTACAAAAGACTTCTGCGTTGGGGCGGGGTTACTCTATATTCTGGATCTGCTCCCGTATTTTCTCAAGCTCGCTCTTGATCTCCACCACTTGCCGGGAGATCTCGACATCCTGAGATTTGGACCCAATAGTGTTAACCTCCCGGTGCATCTCTTGAACGAGGAATTCAAGCCGCCTGCCGGCCGGTTCAGCCCCGGCCATCACCGCGCGGACTTGCTCGCAGTGGCTCTTCAGCCTTACGAGTTCCTCAGTGATGTTGCTCTTCTCCGCATAGATTGCAGTCTCCATCGCAATCCGCCCTTCGTCGATGGGAACGTCGGCAAGGAGGTCCCGCAGCCGTGCCTGCAGCCTTGCCCGGTACTCTTCAACAACAACGGGGCTGCGTTCGGAAATCCTGGCTATAAGCTGCTCAATCTGGCCTGTTCTATGTATGACGTCCTCGGCGAGGCGCGCTCCTTCGCTGGCGCGCATCTCGCACATCGCCCGCACGGCATCGCTTAGGGCGCCCTGGAGCGCGTCCCAGGCGGCATCCACGTCAAGGGACGCCGGTCTCAGCGCGACGACCTCAGGGAGCATCAAAAGGGCTTCAACCCCAATGCCGCCCGGCAGGCCGAGCCTCGCGGCAAGGTCCGTTGCCGCCCTGTAATACGCATCGGCAAGCTCGGACCTGACCTCCACCGTTCTCAGGCCGGCCCCAATCTCTTCGAGCGCGACTGCTACATCAACGTGGCCCCGGGCCAAGCCCTGAGCAACAAGGAAGCGCACCCTGTCTTCGAATTCGGAAAGCTCCCTCGGCAGGCGCACGCTAATGTCACGGTACCGGTGGTTAGTGGACCGCACTTCAACCGTGATGGCAAGACCGGACCCAGCGCGTGTCCCCCGGCCATACCCGGTCATACTATTCGGCATAAACGGCGATGCCCCCTGCTTGCTATTTTACTACATAGTCTTTGCTCTCTACAAGAGCCTTTTGGCACAAATTGCCGTGCTGACCATACCGAATGTCAGGATTTGTCCATCCTACCATTTCACGCACGGATTGCGTCCAGGCACCAACAGGGGCATCCCGCAATATCATGCTGTAGATCTTGACCCGGAAACGTCGAATCCTGGCAGCTTGACCGCCAGGACCTAAACAGGGAGGGAGACTATGAAGTCGCAAGGCCGTGGGTGGATAAAGAAGGTCTTCCCCGGCGCCAACACGCCCGAGGGATTCTATTCGTTCTATGATCATATCATCGAGCCGGATGCTAACAAGATCATGATCATAAAAGGCGGACCCGGGGTCGGCAAGTCTACATTCATGAGGAAGATCGGTCAGAGGCTTGTCGAGGTGGGATACGACATCGAATACCAGTGCTGCTCTTCAGACAACGAGTCTCTCGACGGCGTCGTTGCTCACGACCTCGGGCTCGCCTTAATTGACGGCACGTCCCCGCACATCTTGGATCCAAAGAATCCCGGGGCGGTTGACGAGATCATCCACCTCGGGGACTACTGGAACGAGAAGATGCTGCGGGAGTCCAAGCAGGAGATAATGGAGGCCAATCGCGAGGTCTCCCGGCTTTTCGAGAGGGCTTACCGTTACCTCAAGGAAGCCAAAGTGATCCACGACGACTGGGAGGCGTGCTACACCGAGGCGCTGGATTTCGGGTACACCAACTGCATGGCTGAGGAGATCGCGCGCGACATATTCCAGGGAAGACCGGTAGCCCCGGTGCAGGGCAAAGCAAGGCGGCTCTTTGCGAGCGCCATCTCGCCGGACGGGCCCGTGCATTATCTTGACAGCATCGTGGGCCGGCTTCCGCGGAGATACCTCATCAAAGGAGAGCCTGGAACGGGCAAGTCCACCCTCATACGCAAAATCGGAGACGACGCCATCAAGCGCGGCATGGACGTAGAGTTCTACCACTGCCCCCTCGACCCATCCAAGGTGGATCACCTGACCATTCCCGGCCTGGGAGTAGCCGTTGTCAACGCGACATGGCCACACATACTCGAGCCTTCAAAGGAGCTCGACAGGATCGTGGAGATGAAAGTCGCCCTCGATAGCCGCACAGTCAGCAAGTACCAGGACATCATCGCAAGCGCCAGGGAGAGGTTCCACCAGGCCTTTCGCCGGGCAGTGGAGTTCCTTCACAGGGCCAAGCTGGTTCACGATGAGATGCAGACCTACTACGTGCGGAGCATGGACTTCCAGGCTATAGACCGCCTGGGCGACCAGACTTTTGCGCGGATACTGGACCTTGAACGCGAGATCGCGGAAGCTACAGCATGACTCGCTCCGGAGGTATAGAGAACTGTTCTCCGCATTCGCAAGCCCCAATCACGTGGCAACTCCCGGCCTGGGAGTCGCCACAATCGTTTTCTCATGATCATAGAGAACCATCCCGGGTCGCGCGCCCTTGGGCTTCCACACGTGTCTGCGGGCGGTGTAATCCACAGGCACTTTAGAGCCTGCCCGCGCCTTGCTGTAATAGGCTGCGATCTCTGCGGCTCGGAGAAGGACCTCGCCGGCCACACGCCCATCTGGCCCCACCCTGACTATCACATGCGCGCCCGGGATGCCCCTCGCATGCATCCAAACATCGCCCGGGCGGGCGATCTTCATGGTTAGGACGTCGTTCTCACGGTTATTCCGCCCGACGAGAACCTCATGGCCGTCCACGAGGAAAAGCATCGGCCGGGGAGAATGCTTTGCCTGCCGAGGCTTCGGTTGCTTTGCCCTCTGCGGAGCCAGGTACCCCTGCTCCACGAGTTCGTGACGGATATCGTCGATGTCCTCGGGGGTTTGGGCAAGTTCGATGGTGGTCGCCACTTGCTCGAGGTACTCAAGCTCGCTGCGGGTTCGGGATACCTGTTCTCTTGCAACTTCCAGCCGGCGCTTCGCCCGGGAATACCTCGCAAAGTAAGCCTGAGCGTTTTCGTGAGCAGAAAGCCTGGGGTCAAGCTCCACCTCTACCTGACGGAGCTCGGGATCGAAGTAATCAACGAGGAGCGCGCGGGCCTGGCCTCGTTTGACGGTGGGAGCATTAGCCATTACAAGCTCGCCCATTCGTCGGAATTCGTCCGCCCTCTCTGCCTCCGCGACCTCCTCTTCCTGTGCCGCGAGTTTTCGTCTGCACCTCTCGATAGTCGTGGCCACGACGCGCGATATCTCGGATGACGCGGTCGCAAGGGTCCTGGCCTTCTCCCGGGGGGCGTAGGCATAGTCCAGGAGGTCGGCCGCGCTCGCAAAGTCCCGCATTTCAACATTTGCCGCCATGTCGGATCCCGGCCCCGGCGGTCCGATGACGGAGATCCACTTCAACTCGCCTGTGGCCGAGTCCGCACCAGCCCAGGATGAAAAGTCCCCCTCACGTATTCGCGCTACCGATTCCCGAAATGCGTCCCAAAGCTCGTGCGCGGCGCCCCTGCTGAGATCGGCGCACGGGCAAGCGGACCCGATGCCCGCCCTCGACATAACCACCATCGCCGAGTCCCGTCCGAACCCTGCGAACGATCTTACGAGAAACTCCTCACACGATAGAGCAGGCGAGGCCCGCGAGAAATGGTCGAAGGCTTGAGCGAACCCATCTTCCGACACGGAGAGCGGGTCCAGTTTCTCCTGGGGCGGAGGCGGAGCGTACCTGACTCCGGGATACATCACTCTCACCCGGCTCATTTGGGGGCTCACGTGCTTGATGCTATCGAGCACAACGCCAGACGTCGCATCCAGCAGGATGATGTTGCTGTGCCTCCCCATCACCTCCACCACGAGCGTCTTCGGAGGATCATCATAAGGCCCGGAGAACCCGACTTCGAGCACTCTATCGAGGTCCCGCTGCCGCACAAAGGCCACTCTCGCACCCAGCAGCCGCTTGCGCAACAGCATGCAGAAGGCCGGCGGGGCGACGGGGTTTTCGCGCTCCATGTGGCTTATATGCACGCGGGCTGTTGAAGGCTCGCTCGACGCGAAAAAGGGGATGTTCCGCCCGGGCTGGCGTGCGACGATGAGCAAGTCCAGCCTGGCCGGCTGGTAGATGCCATCCACCCTAGCACCGGGCAGCATCCCATTTAGCTCGGCCGCCACGGCGGCCATCACAATGCCGTCGAAAGCCACAGCACTCACCCCATCCACACCAATCAGTATATGGTTGGGTCCGGCATGCGTCAACGATACGCGAGGCATTATCCCTTGGACAAGGGAATATCAATGAATATGGTCATGCAATCACCGGCAACCCCGGGTAGGGCGCATGTCCCGAAGGGAGTGAGCTACTTGCGAGCGCGCGAAGAGCAACCATGGCACAGCCTTGGCCCATCAACCGTCGCCTCTATCCTGAAAACGAGCCTCGTTACGGGGCTATCCCCGAGGGAAGCGGAGAGGAGGCTAGCCGAGGTCGGCCCGAACATTCTCGAGCAGACCCGGAAGGCGTCGGCGCTGGGGATGCTGGTAGGGCAGTTCCAAGACTTCATGGTCCTCGTCCTCCTGGCCGCCGCAGGTGTCTCAGTCGCGCTGGGCGAGGTCGGCGACGCCGTGGCGATATTAGCCATTGTATCGCTCAATGCCGTCCTTGGGTTTTTTCAGGAATACCGGGCTGAACGGTCGCTCGAGGCTCTGCGGGAGCTTGCCGCGCCCGCTGCGCGGGTCATCAGGGACGGCGTGCCTGTGGAAGTGAAGGCGAAAGATGTGGTCCCCGGTGACATCCTCGTTATCGAGGTCGGCGACAGGATCCCGGCGGACGCCCGAATCATCGAACATGTGGCGCTGGAAGTGGAGGAGTCTGCGCTAACGGGCGAGTCGCTCCCTGTAGCCAAGAGGTCGGATGACCTTCTCCCCGTAGCATCCGCCCTCGGCGACAGGCGAAACATGGTGTTCATGGGCACCGTGGTGACGAGAGGCCGTGGAAAAGCGGTCGTGGTGGCCACCGGAATGGCAACCGAGATCGGCAGAATCGCCCACCTCATCCAGGAGGAAAAGGACGAGGTCACCCCGCTGCAGCGACGGTTGGATCACCTGGGCCGCACACTCGTGTTCATCTGCGTCGCTCTGTGCGCTGTTGTTTCCCTGGCGGGGATCCTGCGCGGCGAGGAAATCATTGAAATGTTCCTTTCGGGGGTCAGCCTTGCTGTCGCAGCTATACCGGAAGGGCTCCCGGCGGTGGTCACGATAGCGCTGGCCATTGGCGTGCAGCGGATGGGAAAGCGCAACGCGATAGTGCGCAAGCTTCCTGCCGTCGAGACCCTCGGGTGCACGACCATAATATGCTCTGACAAAACGGGCACACTCACACGAAACGAGATGACTCTAACGGAGTTTGACCTGGACGGTCGGGTGATTGAAGTAACCGGCACGGGATATGCCCCCGAGGGACAGTTCCTCGAGATGGGTAAGCCGCTCGACCCGGCTCACGATGCTCACCTTTCCATTGCACTCCAGATCGGGCTATACTGTAACAACGCCAGGCTAACGCGGGAAGGTTGGGCGGTTGCGCTGGATACCGACTTCGCGCGGTTCCGCTCGCGGCGTGGCAACCGGTGGGGCATCCTGGGAGACCCTACAGAAGGCGCGCTAGTCGTGGCAGCAGCCAAGGCCGGCATTTTGCGTGACGGGCCCGGGTCGAGGCCGCGCCTGGTTCACGAAATCCCGTTCGATTCTGATCGTAAGAGGATGACTGCCGTATACCGGAACTCGCAAGGCCTCGTCGCCTACATGAAAGGCGCTCCCGAGGTTGTGCTTGAGCTTTGTGGCTCAGTGCTGGCAGGAGGAAAAACGCGGCCGATGACGCGCTCCGAGAAAGAGCAAATCCTGGCGCGAAACGCGAAGATGGCTGCGAAGGGGCTCCGGGTGCTTGCTCTTGCCTGCCGAGAATTGCCAGAGACAGCCGGGCTCGATGCCCGCCAGGTAGAGGCTGACCTGGCATTCGTGGGTTTGGCAGGGATGGTAGACCCGCCGCGGGAGGATGTGAGAAAGGCCATCAATACTGCGCGCAACGCGGGCATCCGCACCGTCATGATCACCGGAGACCATGCGGGCACGGCGCTCGCAGTCGCCCGAGCCCTCGGCCTGACTGACGGGAGCGCCCCCGCCGTCACGGGAGTGGAGCTCGACCGGATGGACGATGATGTCCTTTCCCGCCGAGCCGCCACAACACAGGTCTATGCAAGGGTGTCGCCCGAGCACAAGCTGCGCATCGTGAAGGCGCTCAAGGCCGAAGGTCACATCGTGGCGATGACAGGAGACGGCGTGAACGACGCCCCGGCGGTGAAAGAGGCCGACATCGGCATTGCCATGGGAATGTCGGGCACAGACGTCACGCGCGAGGCTGCAGCCATGGTTCTCGCCGATGACAACTACGCCACGATCGTCGCGGCCGTCGAGGAAGGCCGGGCGATATACGATAACATCCGCAAGTTCATCAGGTACCTTCTTGCCTGCAACGCGGGCGAGGTCCTCACCATGCTCGTCGCTGTGCTTGTTGGCCTGCCGCTGCCCCTTGTGCCAATGCAGATCCTCTGGATGAACCTGGTGACCGACGGCCTTCCCGCCATCGCGCTGGGAGTTGACCCTGTCGATCCCGAGGTGATGCATAGAAAGCCGCGTCGCCCGAAAGAGGGAGTGTTCTCCAGAGGTCTCGGCGTGAAAATCGCATCACAGGGCGTGTTCATAGGCCTGTGTACAATCGCGGTGTTTGTGATATCGCTTTTTCTTCACGCGGACGTCACACGCGCCCGCACGGTCGCCTTCACGACGCTTGTGATGGCCCAGTTGTTCTACGTCTTCCACTGCCGCTCTGAGTACCGCTCCCTTGTGGAGATCCACCTGGGATCCAACCTCTACCTCGTCGGTGCCGTCATCGTATCCGCGGCCATGCAGCTTTCCGTCATATATTGGCCAGCGGCCCAGCATGTCTTCCACACAACAGGGCTTGAAGGCCTCGACTGGCTGCTCGTGCTGGTATTCTCAGGATGGTCCAGCATCCTCGCGGTCATGGCCCGAAGAGTCAAGCGGGCGGTCCTGCGCCACATGTCCATAGTGCGCGCATGAGCACGTAAAGTCTCTCAGGTCACGCGGGACCTTCTCCCCCGGCTAGATGCCAGCCTTGCGGAAGATGTCGTCTATGCGCGCGAGGTGCTTTGAGAGGTCGAAACACGCCTCGATATCGGACGGCTTGAGCACGGCGGTGATCTCCGCGTCGCTCAACACTAGCTCCCTGAAATTGAGACCTTCGTCCCAAGCCCTGGCGGCGTTTCGCTGAACCAGCGCGTACGCGTGCTCGCGGCTAAGACCGCGGTTCACAAGAGCAAGCATCACGGCCTCGGAGAATACGAGGCCGCCGGTGAGATCGAGGTTTGCGCGCATCCTGTCCTTCCTGACGACCAGGCCCTCCATGACCTCGGTAAACTTTCTTAGCATGTAGTCCGCAAGAGTCGTTGCGTCGGGGAGCACAATCCTTTCCACAGACGAGTTGCTTATGTCGCGCTCGTGCCATAGCGCGGTGTTCTCCAGGGCAGAGAGGGCATACCCACGCATAACCCGGGCGAGGCCCGAAATCCGCTCCGACACGATGGGGTTCCGCTTGTGTGGCATGGCAGAGGAGCCCTTCTGGCCCGGCCTGAACGGCTCCTGGACCTCGAAAACCTCCGTCCGCTGCAGGCTGCGTATCTCAGTGGCGAGTTTCTCGAGGGAGCCCGCGATGATGGCGAGAGTCGTGACGTACTCTGCGTGCCGGTCGCGGGATAGCACCTGGGTGGAGGCTCTGGCAGGCTCGAGCCCGAGTCTGCTGCACACGTATTCCTCCACGCGCGGGTCGATGCTGGCGTAGGTCCCCACGGCGCCCGAGAGCCTGCCCACGCCTACCACTTCGCGTGCCCTCTGCATTCTGGCGAGGTTCCGCCGCATTTCCACGATCCACACTGCGATCTTAAGGCCGAAGGTGATGGGTTCAGCGTGCACACCGTGGGTCCTGCCGATCATCGGCGTGTTCTTGTACTCCCGCGCCTTCTCGGAGAGCACATCTATGAGTTTGCGTATGTCACGGATGATAATGTCCGCGGCGTCACATAGTAGGAGCGAGAGCGCCGTGTCCACCACATCGTAGGAGGTCATCCCCATGTGGATGAACCGCGATTCGGCGCCCACGTTCTCGGACACGTTCGTGAGGAAGGCTATCACGTCATGGTCTACTATCGCCTCTATCTCGCGGATGCGGGCCAGGTCGAACCGCGCCCTCTCCCTAATGGTTTCCACAGCTTCCGCCGGCACGCGGCCGATGCTTGCCCAGCCTTCGCACGCGAGGATCTCGATCTCGAGCCATTTCTTATACTTATTCTCAGGCGTCCATACCTGCTTCATCTCGGGATATGAATAGCGTTCGATCATCGGGACTCCTCCATATACGGGCGTCGCCCGGCTCGTCAGCGCGTCCTCACGGGGGTGCAAGCCGCCTCGACCCCGGGTCTACTAGCGGTATATTCTCCTTGCACATGGGACATTCCTTTGGGTCGTAAGTCTCAATTCTCACCTGGAGCAAACGTTCGACGCGGACGCCGAAGTCGACCTGTCCGCCACTCCTGTCGACGATCACGCCGATGCCTGCCACATCCCCACCCTCCTCCCTCACAAGATCCAGCACCTCGCGCACGGAAAGCCCCGTGGTTACCACGTCCTCCACAACCAGGGTTCGCTCTCCGGGCGATATGGAGAAGCCACGCCTGAGGACCCGCCTCGCCCCTTCTCTTTCCGCGAATATCGCCCTTGCTCCCAGATGCCGTGCCACCTCATACGCTACGATGATGCCACCGGTGGTAGGGCCCACCACCACGCTGACGCCATCATTTCGGAATCTCTTCGCCAGCATTGAGAGCGCTTTGCCTGCAAGCTCAGGACGTTCCAGGAGCCTGAACTTCTCTACGTACACCGGGCTGTGCAGACCCGAACTCAAGCGGAAGTGGCCTGTGAGGTACGCACCAGTCGTACGAAGCAGTTCGAGCACCTCGTCGGAAGAGGCGCTATCCGAGATGTTCGAATTTGCCGCGTCTGACATCTTCCCTCGCCTCCCTGACCTCATCCAAGAGAGCTCGAGCCGCGTCCCTCGGGGATCGTGCACGAGTGATCGGCCTTCCCACCACGAGGTAATCGGCGCCCGCGAATACAGCCTCCCGGGGCGTCACGAACCTCTTCTGGTCATGCGGTTCTCCTGCCCATGTCGGCCGCACCCCGGGCACTACCGTGATGAATCCATCTCCGCAAGCCTTGTGTATCGCGCCGACCTCAAAGGCGGAGGTCACGACGCCGTTCAGGCCGCTTGCTCGGGCGACCTCCGCCATGCGGACAACGTATTCCGTGACAACATATTCTGTGAGACCTCGTCCGAAGCCTAGCTCGTGGGTGAGCACATCGTGATCTATGCTCGTGAGCAGAGTCACAGCAATGACCCTTGGGGGCTGGATGTTTTGCACAGCGGCCGCCTCGTACACACCAGCGAGCGCCTCCACCATCATCTGCGACCCCCCGGCAGCATGAACGTCTATCATGCTGACACCGGGCCTCGTGAGGACTGAGGCAGCTCTTTTGACGGTGGCCGGTATGTCGTGGAGCTTGAGGTCGCAGAAAACCTTCGCCCCGAGCCCGGCTATACTGTCAATCACATCGCTCCCGCTCGCGTAGAACAGCTCCATGCCCACCTTGAACATGGTGACCTCCGGAGCAAGCTCGCGCACCAGAGACAACGCCTCGCCGGGGTCCTTCATGTCAAGCGCTACTATGATTTCACCTTTGCCCGTCACGGGTTCTCCCCTCCCCTTTTAGCCTGCCACATAGGCCTTTCCGGCGGTTTCTCGACTTGCGGCACGGCCCACGATTTCCTGTACGGATGCGATCTTGCGCTCTGCAAGATAGGACTCTATCCCTGCGATCACCTCCAGGCACATAGTAGGTGAGACGAAGTTCCCGGTGCCCACAGCGACAGCCCTTGCTCCCGCGAGAAGAAACTCAATCGCATCGGCTGCCGAGCATATACCCCCTATACCGACGACGGGTATGTTGATCGCAGAAGCCACCTGCCAAACAATCCGGAGCGCGAGAGGTTTTATCGCAGGTCCGGAGAGCCCCGCGAACCCGCGTGCGAACACGCGCTTCATGTCGTTCGCATCTATCGCAGTGCCGAGAAATGTGTTCACGCATGATACGGCATCAGCTCCACCGAGCTCCGCCGCCCGCGCTGCACCTGCGATGTCGGTTGCATTCGGAGACAGCTTGACGATAAGGGTTTTCGTTGTCGTGCGACGCACTCTCGCTGTAACTTCATACACCGACTCGGGATCGCTTGCGAACGCCCGCCCTCCCGCATGCACGTTCGGGCACGACACGTTAACCTCGACTCCTGCGACTCCGTGGCAAACATCGAGGCGCGACGCGAGCTCGCAGAACTCCTGGATGGTGTCACCAGCAATGTTGGCGATGATTGGCGCACCCGTTCTGGAAAGTCGCGGCAGTTCTTCCCGGATGAACTCCTCGACCCCGGGGTTTTGCAGGCCGACGGAGTTGAGGAGCCCGCCCGGCACCTCCCATAGCCTCGGCGGCGGATTGCCCTCGCGCGGCTCCTTCGTGATGCCCTTGGTCACCACTGCGCCGAGTTCCCCGATATTGAACACGCAGCCGAACTCCTGTCCGAAACCGAACGTTCCGGAAGCCGCCATCACAGGGTTTTTCATCTTGATCGCGCCTAGAGTAACCGAAAGATCAGGGGTCATCACTAAGATCCACCTCGCCCGACCAGAACACAGGGCCGTCAGCGCATACCCGTAAGTATGTCGGGTGTTTCAGGCCCACCCCGCCAAGCCGTCTACGCCTCACTGCGCACCCCAGGCACGCGCCCAGTCCGCACGCCATCCGTTCTTCGAGGCTTACCTGGACTGGGACGTCATGGGCCTCCCCAAGCCTCGCCACCTCACGTAGCATGGCGAGAGGACCGCACGCGTATATGCAGGCAATTCCGCCTCGTACCAGCAGGGGGCCCAGCACGTCCGTCACAAGTCCGCGCTCGCCTATGGAACCGTCTTCCGTTACAATCCTCACATCGTAATCCGACCCAGAGGCTACGCCGCTATCCCGCGGGACCAAGTAGTGCATGCTTTCGGCACTACGACTCGGCGGTTCTGGCTGCCAACTGTCCGTCGGCGCTGGCCGCTCGCCCCGTGGTCCGCCTCCACCGCCGGCGAGGTGGACTGTCGGAACGGCAGGGCGCCGCTGCTGACCGCACCGGAGCCCGTGTTGTGCGGAGTATGGACCGGCAGGGAGCAAATCGAGCCCTACAAGAAGGTCGCGGTTGCGCGCTCCCACAACGAGTGTGAACTGCCTGCTCGCCCCGACCAGCGCGTGGCTGAGCATGACAAGCGGGGCGATCCCGATCCCCCCTGCTACTAACACTACGCTGCCGGTGTTAGACAGCAGCTCAAAGCCCCTTCCGAGCGGGCCGAGCACAGCGAGCTTGTCTCCGTGGCGAAGACCGGTGAGCATTTTTGTGCCCCTGCCGACGACCTGGTAAAGAACGAGGAAAGTGCCCCCGGAGGGATCCGTGAGGCACACGCTGAAAGGGCGTCTGAGGAGCGGGTCCAGGGATGGCGACGGGATCCTGACGTGTACGAACTGACCAGGCCGGGCTCTTGTTGCTACATTACGGTCCGCCAGCCGCATCCGGAAGCACCCCGGCCTGACCTCTCGATTCTCCAGAACAGTGGCCATCGTGTTAAGTTCGCTGGTCTCAGAGCATCGCATCGGGGTTGCCTCCCCAGTCCATACCCTGCCTGCGTGATGGAACATCTGCTACCTTATCACAGACTACCGGCGTTTTCATGACAGGCTTTGGGAATCCAGCCACCCACCGGCGGTTTGGTAGACTATCTTTCCGCCCACTATGGTGGCAAGCACTCTGCCCCAGAGGTGCCTGCCAGCATACGGCGTGTTGCGCGATTTCGACGCGAACTCGTCCGGGTCAACCACAAACTCGTGGTCAGGGTCCAGCACGGTTATGTTAGCCACAGCGCCCGGCGCGATGCCCGGCCAGTCGAGTCGCAGGATCCTGGCAGGTGCGTACGACATCCTCTCTACGAGCTGCCCCATAGTCAAGATGCCTGGTCGTACGAGTTCGGTGATGGAAAGCGCAAGCGATGTTTCCAGCCCGATTATGCCAAATGCTGCAAGCTCATATTCTACTTCCTTTTCTTCAGCGGTGTGAGGAGCATGGTCCGACGCTATCGCATCTATAGTGCCGTCAGCGAGCCCCTCGCGGACGGCCTCAACGTCCCGCCCGGTTCGAAGAGGCGGGCTCACCTTGGTATTCGTATCGTAGCCCGCCACGGCTTCGTCGGTCAGTGCAAAATGGTGAGGCGCCGCCTCACATGTCACACTAATGCCCTTTTCCTTCGCCCGCCTTACAAGGTCCACAGATCCCGCCGCGCTGACGTGCGCGATGTGGAGCCTGGCCCCCGTCAACTCGGCAAGGCAGATATCCCTCGCGACCATGATCTCCTCGCTTGCCGCAGGAATCCCGGGAAGTCCCAACCTGGTTGACCAGAGCCCCTCGTTCATGACCCCGCCCGCCGAGAGCCGTGTGTCCTCCGCGTGAGATATCACTGGAATGCCGAACATGCTCGCATAGTCCATCGCATGCCGCATCACCGCGGAATCTCCCACGCTATGCCCGTCATCGGACACGGCGACCGCCCCCGCCTGACAGAGCTCGCCTATCTCCGCCAGCTCAACGCCTGCAAGGCCTTTGGTGATGGCGCCAACCGGCAGAACCTTCGTAGAGGCAGTCTCGCGCGCACGAGACAGCACAAACCTCACAGCCGCGCCTGTGTCGAGCGGGGGGTCTGTGTTGGGCATGCATGCCACCGCCACGAACCCGCCCCGGGCAGCCGCACGGGTGCCGGTCTCTATCGTTTCCTCATCCTCCCGGCCGGGCTCCCGGAGGTGTACATGCATGTCGATGAGGCCGGGTACCACCACCTTGCCCGAGACATCTAGAACCGTCGCGCATTCTGCGGCGATGCCGGCATCCACCGCCAGGATCCGACCGTCCTCCACCAGAATGTCCGCCACCTTGTCCAGTCGGTTCCGCGGATCGACTACATGGCCCCCTTTAACCAGCAATCTCACCAGGTTTCCCTCCTCCTGAAAGCAGGTAGAGCACTGCCATGCGGATGGCCACCCCGTTTGTGACCTGCTCGTGCACGGCTGCGTTTGCGCTCTCCGCCACTTCTTCTGTAATCTCGATCCCCAGGTTCGCGGGGCCTGGATGCAAGACGAGCACGTCAGGCTTGCAGCTCTCCAGCCGCTCGCGCGTAATCCCGTACAGCTCCGTATACTCGCGAGTACTCGGGAAAAGGCCTTTCTTCTGCCGCTCAAGCTGGATCCTCAGGACGTTGATTACGTCTGCCTCTGCGATAGCGTCATCAAGTTCCGAGGTGACGTGCACACCCATTTCGGAGAGCCCGGGCGGGATGAGCGTTCTGGGCCCGCATACTGTCACGTGGGCCCCGAGCTTCGTAAGGCCCCAGATGTTCGACTTAGCAACGCGGCTGTGCATGATGTCCCCGACGATCGTAACCTTGAGGCCTTCGATCCTTCCGAGTCGCTCCCTGATGGTGAAGAGGTCCAGGAGCGCCTGGGTCGGGTGCTCGTGTGCCCCGTCCCCGGCGTTGATCACTGACGCCTTCACGGTCCGCGCCACGAGGTGCGGCGATCCCGCCATCTGGTGGCGGATCACTATGAAGTTGGCGCCCAGAGCTTGAAGAGTCCTTGCGGTGTCCTTGAGGCTTTCGCCTTTTGCGACGCTGCTTGTGGAGGTGGCGATGTTGGTTACGTCTGCGCTCATCCACTTCCCGGCAAGCTCGAAGGACATCCTCGTTCTGGTGCTGGGCTCGTAGAAAAGGTTTACCATGGTTTTTCCGCGGAGCGTGGGTAGTTTCTTGATGTCGCGCGTGAAGATCTGCTTGCAAGGCTCTGCCGTATCCAGGATGAGCTCGATCTCTTCCCGCTCCAGGTATTCAAGGCCGAGGAGATCTTTAGACCGTAGTGGCATGGCTTGTCCCTCCCGGTAGGTGAGTTGATCGCCAGAAAACCATACTAGCTCACAAGGCGCAAGCCCCCTCAGAACGAAAACCTCCTTGCCGGCAAAGCACACCAGCAAGGAGGAGGTCGAGCCCCGTCCCTTGCCAGCCTCTCTGGACCGGCTTAAAGGGGTCTTTTATTGCACCTTCTGTCTTCTAGGTGTTCCCTGGCTCCTGTATCACTACTTCGTCTTTACCATCCACTTCTCGAAGCCGCACGCTGATGACCTCTCTGCGGGACGTCGGCACGTTCTTGCCGACGTAGTCCGGGCGAATCGGGACCTCGCGGTGGCCCCTATCTACCAGGACTGCAAGCTGAATGCGGGATGGTCTACCGAGGTCCATGATGGCATCCAGCGCGGCCCTGGCCGTTCTCCCTGTGAAGATGACATCGTCCACAAGGATGACATCCTTCCTGGCAACGTCGAACGGGATCTCAGTCTTGTGCACCACAGGCTGGACATCGATGGTGCTGAGATCATCGCGATAGAGCGTAATGTCGAGGATGCCCACAGGCGGCTGCCAGCCTTCGATGTGGCCTATGGCCGCCGCGAGCCTTTGCGCGAGGGGAAACCCTCTCGTTCTTATTCCGGCAAGCGCGATGTTCCTCGTGCCTGGGTTCTTCTCAAGGATCTCGTGGGCGATACGAACTATAGCTCGCCTCATCGCCTCAGCATCCATGATCCTGGCTTTGTCCACAAGCGCCATGGCATGGTCCCTCCTCCGCGCAAAATGGGCCTTCCTGCGTCTGCCGGCAGGAAGGCCCAAATCTAAGGATCATACCTCTCGTATGATGCAGGCTCCTTGCCGGCCTCGCGGGGCCAGCTTAAAGGAGATTATCG
>JBFMGS010000040.1:1302-21042 GCA_040752635.1 Bacillota bacterium | reverse complement strand
AGCAAAGGGTGCGCCAGCCGGAGGTCTCTCGCAAATGGACCCCCTCGGCTGCCCGCGACGAGAGGGCGTCCGGACAGTCAAGGGGCGCCCGGGAACGGGCAAAACCCCACCCCAATAGAGGTAAAGACCATGCTTGAGGAGGGACGGGTCGGGACACCCGAAGCCATCGCCGCCACGGCGTACTTTCTTTCAGCAAAGCTCTTCATAGCCTTCCCCCAACAGATGGCCACAGTCGGCCTGACCGCCGCATGGGTGGTGCCCATCATCAGCTTTGCCACGGGGGCCCTGGGATTCCTCGTTGTTGTCGCGCTCCTCAAGCGCTACCCAGGTATAGGGATCGTCGAGATAAGCGAGGAAGTAGCAGGCCCGGTTGTTGGCTCGCTCGCTTCCCTCGGCTACTTCGTCTTCTTCTTCGCCGTAACCGTACTTGTAACGAGGGAGTTCTCCGAGACGGTAGGGACCGCCCTTCTGCCGCGCACACCGCTATCAGTGACTATGGCCATCTTCGTTCTCGTTACAGTCTTTGCCGCGTATCTCGGAGTCGAGGGGCTCGCGCGGGCGGCTTTCCTCGCCTCCCCGGTCATCGTGGCGACCCTCATTCTGCTTAACTTGCTCTTGCTGCCCCAAGCCAACTTCGATGCCGTTTTCCCGCTCTTCGGACCAGGCGCCGATAAGCTCGTGTATCATGGCGTGGCACACTCGGCCGTAGCAGGGGAAGTGCTGTTTCTCGGGGTCATAGCAGGCCAGCTCAGAGAAACAGAGAAGGTGCGTGCGATGGGGCTTGCCAGCGTAGGGATCACGGGTTTCTTCGTGGCCGTGTCCGTGCTCACCTTCGTGGCGGTCTTCCCCTATCCGCTTTGCATGCACATTCCATACCCGGGCTACCAGGCTTCGACACTCATATACCTCGGAAGGTTCTTTCAGCGGGTTGAAGTCGCGTTCGTTTTCGTCTGGGTCCTCAGCGGGTGCATAAAGCTCGGGCTCGGTGTGTACACGTCGGCTATGGTCCTGGCGCGCATGCTCAAACTGCCAGTGTACCGACCGCTTCTCCCGGCGATCGCGATCATCGGATATACTGCCGCGTTTGTACCGCCGGACTTTCCTACAACGACCAGACTCGACTTCGAGTTGGTGAGGACGTACGGTGCGCTCGTAGTGTTCGCAATGCCCGCCGTGCTCCTTCTTATCGCACAGTTCAAGGACCTCCGCACGAAGAAGACGAGGCAGCGCGCGTGAGTATTCGTGCCAGGACACTTATACCGTTAAAGGGAGTTGCAGGTGACTGCATGAGGCGCCAACCGAGCTCTGAGCATTACTTGTGGCCTATTGCCTACCTCTCGGGCGCCGGGAGGCGCGCGGTAGTCACGGCCACTTGCATGGCAGTGGCATTCTGTCTCGCGGGATGCTGGGACAGGACCGAGGTGGACGATATCGCCTTCGTCACGGGTATTGGACTCGATGCAGCGCCGGGCAACCAGGTATACGTGACCTTTCATATCGCAGTCCCCCGAGCGCTGGCGGGCGGAGGAGGCCCGGGGGGAGGAGGCGGGTCGGGAGGAGGGACCCAGCAAACCACCCTTATAACAACACTGATGGGCAGGTCCGTCGTGGGCGTTGTTAACCTGATGAATGCATATGTGGACAGGCGCCCCAGTTTCGTGCACGGCAAGGTGATAGTTATTGGGGAAGCCCTTGCAAGGCGCGGGGTCGCCCCGTACATCTCAGAGCTTGTCAGGTTTCGCGAGACAAGGCGGACCATGTTCCTCGTAGTGGCGAAAGGCACCGCCAAAGAGTTCATGGAGAGAAACCGCCCGGTCATCGAACAGAACCCCACAAAAAACCTTGAGCTCCTAGCCCTCACGAACCGCCAGACAGGCCTTGTGCCCCCCTCACAGTTGCACAGGTTCCTCGTGGAGATGCAATCCCTGGGAGAGGAGCCGCTCGTGATCCTCGCCGGGGTCAAAGAAGAGCGCCCAGGCGGTAGAACCGAACAGGGACGCGGCGGCCAGGAAGAGAGCACGGGCGTATCCCAGGACGGTGGAGAGGGCGGGCAAGACGGCGTGAAGGATGGACAACCTAAAGAGCCGTCGAAATTCCCGGAACCGCCGCCTCGCCCCACCCGAACCGATGAGGATTACACCGCAGGTACCTCCCCCCGAGCCGGGGGCAACCCGGTGGAGTTCCTCGGCGCAGCGGTGTTCAGAGGCGACCGCATGGCGGGGGAAATCTCAGGGGACGAAGTAAGGGCTGTTCTCCTGCTCAGGGGGACCTTCAAGAGAGGCATAGCAGCATCGACAGACCCGTTTGTGGAATCAAGGTACGTGTCATATGACGTCCGGCTTGCGCGGCCGACCCAGATCAAGATTACCAGGAGCGGCCAGAGCTTCCATGTGCAGGTGAAGATTATGCTGGAAGGCGAGGTCATCGGAACGCAGACCCGGGTGGACTACTCGAACCCCAAGAACCTGCGCACCCTGGAGAAGCACCTTGCAGCCGAGATCAAGAAGTTCGCCCAGGATACGATCAAAAAGGCCCAAACCGATTTCCAGGCCGACATTTTCGCTTTCGGCAACAAGGCCCGCCATCTGACAACGACATGGCAGCAATGGGTGGACCTCGACTGGCCCGAGAAGTTCCCCCGGGCTTCGATCGATGTAGATGTCAGCGTAGAGCTCCGCCGGACGGGCCTGTTGTTTAAGCCACCTGCGCCGACCCCGCGCCGTGAGCCGGACGGAAGCGAGGGGTGACAGGTGATGCGACTGGGAGTGCTCCTGACCATAATGCCCTTGCCCATCGGCGTGGCCATCTACACTGCCAGTTTCGGCTTCTGGCTCTTGCGGCGCAAGAACATCCGCGGGGCTGTCGGCGTGTTCATCATTGCAGCCGCGTCTGTCGCCGCCCCTGCCCTGCTCCTTCTCCTGCGAGGTTAGATCCACAGTCTTGCTGCTCTATTCGATTTCCGACCTTCACGGGATCATGAGATCGCCTCAGAGCCGGTACGCCAAAGACCGCCTGCGTCCCCCGGACCCAAGCCGCCAGCCGCGCAGGGTAAGCCGGGGTCTTTGGCAACTCGACCAGGAGGGACTCGGGCGCCAAGCCCCGCGTTCGTTCGCTCCGCTCCTATCTTGCCCTCAGCTTCTCAAGCTCATCAAACAGCTTATCATTGAGCACCCTGATGTAGGTGCCCTTCATCCCGAGGGACCGCGACTCAATGACGCCCGCGCTCTCAAACTTTCGGAGGGCGTTTACGATCACAGATCTGGTTATCCCCACTTTGTCGGCTATCTTGCTTGCCACGAGCAGCCCTTCGTCGCCGTTGAGTTCCTTGAAGATGTGCTCCACCGCTTCTTGCTCGGAGAACGACAGCGTGTCGAGGGCCATCTGCACTGACGCTTTCTTTCTCGCTTCCTCCTCGACCTTGCCTGTCTTCGAGCGGAGGATTTCCATGCCTATCACGGTGGCGGCGTACTCCGCGAGCACCAGGTCATCGTCGGAGAATTCCCGCTCGAACCTGGCGAGAACGAGGGTCCCCATTCTGTCGCCGCCCGCATAGATGGGGACAACGGTCATGAGCTTATCCTTGAACTGACACTCAACGTTTGTGCCGAGGAAGCACTTTCCAGGCTCTTGCCGGATATTCTCGGACGTTTCTATGATCTTGGCAAGCCAATCGGTGTATTCCTTAGGAAACGTGCCGCCATTGCCTACGCAGCCTGACGCTGTATCACAATCGAAGCCTTCCATGAACCCGTGACCGAGCAGCTTTCCGCGTCGTCCCACGACGTATACGTTCGCCGCAATCTCGTCCGAAAGCACGCCTGCAAGATCGTTGAAGTCTACAGGGTAACCCGTGGACTCCTGTATAAACCGACTTATCCTACGTGTTTTCTCCAGCAACTCACTCATGGACATTTCCTCCTTAGTTGTGCCTCGGGGCTCTTCCCCAGCATTCTCAGGTCCTACCGCTCGCCGCCTTGAGGGCTTGTCCGGCTGCCCGGCAAGCAAACCCCGCGCAAGCGGCGCACACCCCGCATATTCCATGGCATCTCTGCGACGTCTGACAGCGCAGCACCTCTACCTGCAACGACTGGAGAGGCGTTCAAAGGATGAACCTGCTGAGATCCCTATCTCCCACTATGTCTTGCAGTCTCTTGCGAACATAATCCCGGTCAATCGTTACCCTCCCTTTCGGCATGTCCGGCGCTTCGAAAGATACATCGTCGAGCAGCCGCTCCATGATGGTGTGGAGCCTCCGCGCCCCGATATTCTCGGTTTCCTGGTTGACCTGATCTGCAATGGCTGCGATCTCGTCGATGGCGTCAGGCAGAAACTCGATCTCGATGTCCTCCGTGGCCAGCAATGCAGTGTACTGCTTCACAAGGGCGTTTTGAGGCTCAGACAGGATACGTTTGAAGTCGTCTTTGGTAAGGCTGTCAAGCTCCACCCGTATTGGGAAACGCCCCTGGAGTTCAGGTATCAAGTCAGACGGCTTCGCCACGTGGAAGGCCCCCGCTGCGATGAAAAGTATGTGGTCGGTCTTCACCGGGCCGTGCTTCGTCATGACAGTCGAGCCCTCAACGATCGGCAGGATATCCCGCTGCACACCTTCCCGGGATACATCGGGGCCTACTCCCCGTTCTCTACCTGCGATCTTGTCGATCTCGTCTATGAAGACGATCCCGGTCTGCTCAGCGCGCCTTATAGCTTCCTGCTCGACCTCTTCCATATCTACAAGTTTCTGGGCTTCCTCCTGGGCGATGATCTTCCTGGCCTCCCTGACTGGGACTTTTCGCCGTCTCTGGCGCCTGGGAAACACGCCGCCGAAGAGATCCTGCATGTTGATGCCCATTTCCTCGACGCCCGCTCCGCTGAATACCTCAAGCATAGGCGGGGTCTGGTCCTCCACCGTGACCTCGATCACCGTATCCTCGAGTTCACCGGCGGCGAGCTTCGTCCTGAGGACTTCCCGCTGGGCTTTTGCCTCAGCCTGTTTCCTCTGGAAGGACTCGTCATCCCTGGTAAACCCGAGCCCCCCGATGAGCGCACTCAAGGGGTTTCTGTCAGCGTCGCGAGATGGAACAGGAGCAAGTATGTCAAGAATCCTGTCGTCCACCATGGACTCGGCCCTGTGGTACACCTGGACCATCTTCTCTGCCTTCACCATCCTGATGGAGGTTTCGACAAGATCCCGTATGATCGAGTCCACGTCGCGGCCGACGTACCCCACCTCGGTGAACTTCGTCGCCTCGACCTTGATGAACGGTGCGTTTACGAGTCTCGCAAGCCTGCGCGCGATCTCGGTTTTCCCGACTCCCGTAGGACCTATCATAAGGATGTTCTTCGGCATCACCTCGTCTCGGAGGGCCCCCGGGAGCTTCAGCCTGCGGTACCTGTTCCGCAAAGCGACCGCGACAGCCCTCTTCGCCCTGGTCTGACCCACGATATACTTATCGAGTTCTTCAACGATGGCTCGGGGTGTCAGTTCCTGCACCCTCGCGCCTCCTTTCATATTTCCTCGCAGGTGATTTTCTCATTGGTATATATGCAGATGGATGCAGCGATCTTCAGCGCCTCCTCGACGATATCACGACATGAGAAGTCAGTATGCCGCACGAGAGCCCTTGCAGCAGCGAGCGCATACGGGCCCCCGGAACCCACGGCCACCACTCCGTCGTCCGGCTCGATGACATCGCCGCTGCCGGATATCACGAGGAGATGCGACTTGTCCGCTACTACCAGAAGGGCTTCAAGCCTCCGCAAGGCCCTATCCAGCCTCCACTCTTTGGCGAGCTCCACCGCTGCCCTGGGAAGGTTGCCATGAAACTCCTCGAGCTTGGTCTCGAACTTCTCGAAGAGGGCGAAAGCGTCTGCGGCAGCGCCCGCAAAACCTGCGAGCACCTTCCCGTCGTATATCCTCCTGACCTTCTTCGCACCGTGCTTCATGACGGTATTGCCGAATGTAACCTGCCCGTCGCCGCCTACTGCCACCCGGTCCCCCCGTCTGACGGCAACCACTGTTGTGGCTCGAAACACTTTCTCCCCTCCCCGGCTAAGCTCGCGGGTGAGCCTTGTCGTACACGAGTTTCAGTCTTTCCCTGGTCACGTGGGTGTAGATCTGCGTAGTAGATATGCTCACGTGGCCCAGGAGCTCCTGCACAACCCGTAGATCCGCACCGTGGTCAAGAAGGTGCGTCGCAAAGGAGTGTCTAAGCGCATGCGGGCTTATCTTCTTATCAACACTGACTTTGCGGATGTATCTGTCAACCATTCGCTGGACAGCCCGGGTTGAAAGCCTCGTTCCCTTGTAATTCAGGAATAGTGCACCCGGGTCTTCTCTGCCGGAAAGCAGCAGGGGCCTCCCGCGCTTTATGTACTCTTCAAGCACCTCGCAAGCCCGGTCCCCTATGGGCACAACTCGCTCCTTCCCGCCTTTTCCGAACACCCGCGCGAAACCCCCGGTAAGATCCACGTCTCTCATATTGAGGCCAACCAGTTCGCTTACCCGTAGACCTGCGGCATAGATCGTTTCGAGGATCGCCCGGTCGCGAAGACCGAGCCCCGTTCCAGTTGGCGGGCATTCGATCAGGCTTTCAACATCACGCTCGTGGAGAAACCGCGGCAACGCCCGCCCCAGCTTCGGCGCGCTTACGCCTCGTGCAGGATTGGCCCCTATAAGCCCCTTCCTGCAAAGGTACGCAAAAAACGACCTTGTAGCTGCAAGCCTCCGCGCGATGGTTCTCCGGGAGTATCTAGCCTTCTGCAGGTTCGCAAGATACGCTCTGATCTCGAGATGGGTGATGCTCGATGGGACCGGGTCTTCCTGGCCAGAGCGTGTCAGGAAATCTATGAAGCACCGGATGTCACGGGCATAAGCATCGAGGGTATTGGGAGATACTCCCCTCTCCAGCGCAAGGTATGTAAGGAACCCGTCCACCTCTTCAGCCAGCAAAGCACCTGACTCCTCACCGGGATAACGTCCTGTGGAACCGCCAAGGTGTAGTCTCTGGCGGACACTTGTGTCCATCCGAGGTAGAATTGTAACATAATTATAATATTTGTTCAACCCCAGGGCGAAGAGTTTTCTCGAAGTTTTTCATAGTTGAGAGAGCGCGTGTCGCAATTCGGCCCCTTGCTGCTTTACCGCGGGCTTTCGTGTCGAAACGGGGCATAATGCCGAAGTTCGCGTTCATCGGCTGGAAAGGGCCAGAGCTCCGGGTAGTTATGTGGCGGCACATGCTGCCATGCACGGTCTCTTCGGGGAAGCTGATCGGTGCAAGGCCGGACGCAAGTCTCGCAGCGTTTACGCCTGCCACGAGGCCCGATGCCGCAGATTCCAGGTACCCCTCGACGCCGGTGATCTGCCCCGCGAAGAAGAGCGTATCACGGAGCTTAAGTTGCAGAGTGGGGAGGAGAAGCTCAGGCGAGTCGATGAAAGTGTTCCTGTGCATCACCCCATATCGCACAAACTCGGCGCGCTCGAGGCCGGGGATCATACGAAACACCCGGCGCTGCTCATCCCAGGTAAGACGTGTCTGAAACCCCACCATGTTCAAGAGGGATCCGGCCGCATTCTCCCGCCTGAGTTGCACCACCGCGTATGGCCTCAAGCCTGTGCGCGGGTCGGTCAGGCCCACGGGTTTGAGAGGTCCAAACGCCAGCGCCTCGCGTCCCCTCTTGGCCATTACTTCTACAGGCATGCACGCCTCGAATACTTTCGTATCTTCAAATCCGTGAACAGGCGCTGTCCTTGCAGATACAAGCGCCTCGCAGAAGCGGTCGTATTCCTCTTTGCTCATGGGACAGTTGAGGTAGTCGTCGCCTCCGCGTCCGTAGCGAGACCCCCAGAACGCCTTCGACATGTCGCATGATTCTGCTGTCACGATGGGCGCCACGGCATCATAGAAGTAGAGATGCTCCCTGCCGGTGAGTTGTGCTATGGCCTTCGCAAGGCTGTCAGAGGTAAGAGGGCCCGAAGCTATGATCGTAATCAACCCCTGCGGGATCTCCCGTGCCTCCTCCCTTATCACACGCACCCAAGGGCATCGCTGGATATAGCCAGTCACGAGCCGGGCGAACCTGTGTCTATCCACCGCAAGCGCTGACCCCGCGGCGATCCTGGACCCTTCCGCGCATCTCAAGATGAGCGAGCCCAGGATCCGCATCTCCTCCTTAAGTACTCCGGATGCAGACGCGAAACTGTCGGACCCAAGGGAGTTCGAACATACTAGCTCCGCGAGGTCTCCTGTGGTATGAGCAGGGGTCATCACAGCAGGACGCATCTCAACAAGAACGACCCGAACGCCGCGCCTTGCCATCTGCCATGCGGCCTCGCTCCCCGCGAGGCCGCCACCCACTACTACTGCGTCAACATCCTCAAACATCGCGCTCTTCACCGCCAACTTAATGCCTCGAATTGTCCTTATAGTTAAGCCCTAGCTTCCTCAGCCCTGGCGGGCTCGCGCGAAGGCCCTTCGCGGTAGTCGCATGTCTCCCTGACGCACGCAAGGTGGCCGCTCTTGCCGCCGCGTCGCACGAGAAACGCGCCGCACTTAGGGCAGGTCTGCTTCACCGGCGCATACCAAGTCGTGAACCGGCAGTCGGGGTATTTGGTGCACCCGTAGAACTTCCGGCCCTTCTTCGTCTTTCGCTCGACGATCTCCGCGCCGCACTCCGGGCAAGCCACCCCGGTGGAGCGGGTAGTCTTCTTGGTGAAGGTACATTCGGGGTAGCCCTGGCAACCGAGGAAGGTCCCGAACTTGCCGTGTCTCACCACGAGGTGGCGGCCGCACTTCGGGCAGGTCTCATCCGTGACCTCCTCAGGAATCTTGACGCGTCCCATGCCCTCCTCCGCTGCGTTCACGGTCTCCTGGAAGGGCAGGTAGAACTCGTCCAGCACTTTCACCCAGTCAAGCTTCCCCTGCGCGATTTCATCAAGCTGGCTTTCCATGCCCGCTGTGAACGCCACGTCCACGACTTTTGGGTAGACCTGCTTGAGGAGGTCTACGACCACGAATCCAAGCTGAGTGGGGCGGAACCTTTTCTCCTCCAGGACCACGTAGCCTCGCTTCAGGATAGTATCAATGATCGGCGCATATGTGCTCGGCCTGCCGATTCCGTTCTCCTCGAGGGCTTTCACGAGCGTGGCCTCGGTATAGCGCGGCGGCGGCTCCGTAAAGTGCTGAGCGGGGTCGAGCCGCACGCAGGTCAGGACCTCGCCTTCACGCACCTCTGGGAGGTAGGTATCGTCCTCTTTGCCATTATCCGAGCCTTCCTGGTAGAGGACGGCAAATCCCGGGAACTTCACCCTGGACCCGGACGCCCTGAATAGATAGTCCTTCGCCTCTACATCCACGCTCATGACGTCCAGAATTGCCGATTCCATCTGGCTTGCCACGAACCTCTCCCAGATGAGTCTGTACAACCTGTACTGATCGCGAGTGAGGTGAGGCTTCACATCGTCGGGCAGCCGACCCACAGACGTCGGTCTTATGGCTTCATGCGCGTCCTGGCTTGTGGCTTTCGCGCGATACCTTCTCGGACGATCCGGCAGGTAATCCTTACCGTACTTCTCACCGATGAACGACCTCACGGCGTGCTCGGCCTCAGATGCCACCCGAACGGAGTCGGTACGGATATACGTAACCAGGCCCACGCTACCCTGGTCGCCGAGTTGCAGGCCTTCGTATAGCTGCTGGGCTATGGACATAGTCTTGCGGGCCCCGAACCCGAATCTTCTCGACGCCTCCTGCTGCATAGTGCTGGTTGTGAAGGGCGGAGCCGGGTTACGGCGTCGTTCCTTCCTGGAGACCTTGATCGCCTTATAGGTTACCCCATCCAGGTCCCGCAGGATGGCCTCCACCTCGTCCGAGCTGTGAATCTCAAGTTGCTTACCCGCGCGGAGCGCCAGCTTCGCTGAAAACTCCCGGGCCCGGTCCTGCGATCGGAGGTGTGCCGTGATGGACCAGTACTCCTCCGCAACGTGCCCCTCTATCTCCTTCTCTCTGTCGCAGATGAGCCTCACAGCCACCGACTGGACTCTGCCTGCAGAGAGGCCCCTGCGAACCTTTTTCCACAAGAGAGGACTCAACTTGTACCCCACAAGTCGGTCGAGCACCCGCCTCGCCTGCTGTGCCATCACGCGGTCCATGTCGATCGGCCTGGGCTTTTGAAGGGCGGCTTTCACGGCCGCCTGGGTGATTTCGTTAAACTCTATCCGGCAGGGCTTTCCGGGGTCAATGCCGAGCACCTGCGTAAGGTGCCACGATATGGCCTCCCCCTCGCGATCTGGGTCGGTCGCGAGTAACACGCCCGAAGCCTTCTCTACCGCGCCCTTGAGATCACGCACTATGTCCATCTTGTCTTTAATGGTGGTATAGTGGGGTTCGTAGCGGTCTTCCACATCCACCCCGAGCTTGCTCTTGGGAAGGTCACGCACATGCCCCTGGGAAGCCTTCACCGTGTACCCCGCCCCGAGGAACTTGCCGATGGTTTTCGCTTTAGCAGGTGATTCAACAATCACAAGAGATTTTGACATCCTCGCACTCCTTATTAGTGCACTATCCGGGGACCGGTTTCGTCGTCGTCCTCATCCTCGCCAGCCCCGCTCTCGCCGCGGGCCCGGCCGAGGATCATGGCGACCCTCTGCGTATCCTGGATGACATTGGATAGAACCCACACGACCTCGGGCGTGCCGACTTCGTTGACGTCAAGCGTCGTCAGGTAAAGCAACGCCTCGTCGAGCTCGTCCGGCTGAACCAGCCCTGCTTCTTGAAAGAAGGTGATAAGCCCCCACGCATCAACGGTTAGTTTCCGCCGCTCATCTTCGTTCAATACCCTTCGCGGGCCTGGCGCACGGCCGAGACTACTGTAAGAAGGCTTACCAATCCCGTCACTCATCTTACCCACCATCCCTCAGGCATCGTGCATAACCGCCCACAGTGCGCACAGCAAGGCCTTTCAGCTCCAGTGACACCAGGGTCGCAGCAACGGCAGATGCCGGAAGCCCCGTCTCGACTACTATATCATCTACCGGCGTCGGCGAAAAGCCCAACGCGCCAAGGACCTTGTTCTCGAGTGCCGACAAGGATGTGACCACCATGTCCCGGTCCGGTCGTACCCCGCCGGGCGCAAGGATCCCTAGTTCTTCCAGGATGTCCTCGATCCCCTCCACTAGCCTTGCACCCTGTTTGATAAGGCGGTTCGTCCCCCGCGAGAGCGGGCTCAGAATCCCACCCGGGACTGCGAAGACTTCCCGTCCCTGCTCTAGCGCGAAGTCCGCGGTGATGAGGGCGCCACTTGTTTCCCCGGCCTCGACCACCACGACCCCCAGCGAAAGTCCGCTTATAATCCTGTTGCGGGCTGGGAAGTTCTGGCTGAGAGGGCGTGTCCCAAGAGAGCGTTCGCTCACGAGCGCCCCATTTCCTGCAATCTTGGCCGCAAGTTTCGCATTCTCGGGAGGGTAGGCGACATCAACACCGCACCCCAGCACAGCGATGGTCCTTCCGCCTCGCGCGAGGGCCCCTTGGTGAGACGCAGAGTCGATGCCTCGCGCCATCCCGGACACGATCGTGAGTCCCGCGTCCGCAGCCCTGCCAGCAAGAAGGCTCGCGACCGACAGTCCATAGTGAGTAGGACGGCGGGACCCCACAATTGCTATGGAGAGCGCGTCGGCCGGCCGCATCGTTCCCTTGACGTAAAGAACGGGCGGGGGATAGGCGATGCTTCGCAGGTGCTCGGGGTACCCGGGATCGGCTGATGTGACTATGTCAATCCCGAGCTCTGCGGCCTTCCGTAGCTCCTCCCGGAGCATACGCCCGTCGCGCAGAGCGACGACAGCCTGCGCCGTCTCGGGCCCGATCCCGTTCACGCCGCAAAGGGCATCTTCGCTGGCACGCAGTGCAGACCGGGCGGACCCGAACCGTTCGACCAGGCGCGCAAACCTGGCCCCGCCTATGGCAGGTACCATATTGAGGGCAATGGTGCACTCGCGTTCATCCACTCATCCAACACCCACCTGCTCTCTCGACAGTTGGTGGCTAGAACTCCGTGCTACTTCCAACTGTACCGACCCTACGAAGGGTTGCCGGTGTTGCATTCCGGGTTCCCACCCCGGGGGGAATGCCCCCCTTCCAGCGGTCCTTCGGACCCTGCCTCCCTCCTACCTTCGGGTGGGTTTGACGACAGGGTACGGGTACGCCCCCGGCGGGCGCCTCGATGTAATTTGGCCTGCAGGCAGGTGGCCGAATTGGAGGCGCCCCGTCATGCAATCACCGGCAACCCGTTGTCTGACAAAGGGGGGGGATTCCTGAGCTCCAACCTAGTCGCGATGGCTGAGGGCCCTGTAACCGACGGCCTCCGCGATGTGGGAAGCGGAAATCCCGGTGCTCTCCTCGAGGTCGGCGATGGTCCTCGCAACCTTCAGCACCCTCGCATGAGCGCGCGCGGAAAGGCTGAGCCTGGAACTGGCTGTATACAACAGGGTCCTTGCGTCCCGGGACAGCTCACAAAACGACCTGATCTCCCTGGGCCCCATCTCAGCGTTGGTGTGGACGGGAAGCTCCCTGAACCGCGCCCGCTGAACCTCCCTCGCCCGCACCACCCTCTCCCGGATGACGTACGATGTCTCTCGTCCCGTCCCCTTCTCCAGGTCTGCTGCTTCTACCCGCCCAACTTCAATGTGAAGATCAATCCTATCGAGAAGCGGCCCGGAGAGCCGGGCAAGATACTTCTGAATCGACGCGGGACTGCACTTGCAGCCGTCTCCGCCATCCCCCCGTTTGCCGCAGGGGCACAGGTTGGCCGCAGCCAGCAACATGAACCTTGCAGGGAACGTTGCAACGCCGCCAGATCTTGCAACGGTGACGAACCCATCTTCCAGCGGCTGGCGGAGTGCTTCAAGCGCGTGGCTGCCGAACTCAGGGATCTCGTCGAGAAACAAGACTCCCCGGTGCGCAAGGGAGATCTCGCCGGGTTTCGGCATCCGGCCTCCTCCGATCAACCCCGCTGCGGATATTGTATGGTGGGGGCTTCGAAACGGCCTCGCCGTTATGATGCTGGCACCGGCAGGCAAGAGCCCGGCCGCACTATAGATCCTCGTCACTTCAAGCGCCTCGTCCCACGAAAGCGGCGGGAGGATGGCAGGTACGCGCCGGGCAAGCATCGTCTTTCCAGCACCTGGAGGCCCTACCATAAGTATGTTGTGGCCACCTGCAGCGGCCACCTCCAGGGCGCGCCTGGCATGGTCCTGACCCGAGACGTCTTGGAAGTCCAAATCGCAGGCGGCGGGCATGGCAGCAAGCTCTATCGCCGCCTTCGTTGCCTTCGTGATACGCGTGACGCCGGAAAGATGCCCGATCGCCTCGGACAGGGTGCTGACCCCATACACATCCAGGCCATCGACGAGCGCAGCCTCGCCCTCATTCTCCTTTGCAACCATCATCTTCCTGAAGCCGGCCGCTTTCACGGCGAGTGTGATGGATAGAATGCCGGGTGTTCTGCGGACCTGACCGTCCAGGGACAGTTCGCCGGCGAACACGTACTCGCCGATGCTGGCCGGATCGAGCTCGCCTGTCGCAGCCAGGATGCCGATGGCTATGGGCAGGTCGAAACACGCGCCCTCTTTCCGTATCATGGCCGGGGCCAGGTTTACCGTGATTCTCCTCAGCGGGAACTCGTACCCGGAATTGCGTAGCGCAGCTCTGACCCGCTCCCTTGCCTCCCGGATGGCAGCGTCGGGAAGACCGACCACCTCAAATGCGGGGAGCCCCGCGCATACATCCACCTCGACGAACACCGGATAGCCCTCGATGCCCAAAACGGCCCCGCCAGGCACTTTCGCCAGCAACGGCATCACCCCCACTCATCGAAGGCGCCTGCAATTAGCTCTACGCTGGGGGCCCCATCGGGCAAAATATCGACGGCGACCACGTCGAACCTATAATAGGCCGCTGCGATCTTCCGAGCGGCTACATAGGCACAGGCCGTTTTCACGATTCTCCTCCTCTTCGCACCCGTGACCTGCTCCCTCGCCGTGCCGAACGGCCCAGGTCTCCTCGTTTTCACCTCCACAAAGGCAACAAGGTGCCCCTTGCGCGCCACGATATCGATCTCCCCAGCCTTGCAACGGAAGTTGCGCTCAAGTATCTCAAAACCCAGCGACTCCAGGTGCCGGACAGCGATGTCTTCGCCCCTGGAACCAAGTTCCTTGTGAAAACCGAGCACGGCACACACCCCCATGCCATGCATTTCAAGAGCGTACTTCTCCATGCCGATAAGTTTTCCTGCCATATATTGGATCAGTAAAGGCAAATAATGTCAGAACTCTAAGTCGAGGCGTTCGCCGGAATGCCGTGCGAGGATGCGTGTGAGGAAAGTTCTTCTGTGAAGTGGGCATGGCCCGTACTTTAGGATGGCTTGCACGTGTTCGCGGGTGCAGTACCCTTTATGGGCTCTGATGTTATACTCGGGGTACTGCTCATGCCAGACTTCGCACATTCTGTCCCGGGCGACCTTGGCAACAATAGATGCAGCGGCGATGCTATGACAAAGCGCGTCTCCATGAACAATAGGCGTTTGTGGAATAAAGCAAGGCACCGTCTCCGCGTCAACCAGAAGGTGATCTGGTCGAAAACCCAGGTCCTCCACGGCCAACCTCATGGCGAGTCTGGCGGCTTGTTTGATGTTCATGCGGTCTATGGTTTCCGCGTCTACCGCGCCTATACCACAGCCCAGGGCCGCTTTCTCAATGATATCGTACAAGGTCTCACGCCGGCTTGGCGACAGGGCTTTTGAGTCACGAACGCCCTCGATGAAGGTTCCTGGAGGCAAGACAACCGCTGCTGCCACCACAGACGCGAGAAGCGAGCCTCGGCCGACCTCATCGATCCCCGCGACTACCAGGAGGCCCTGCGCCCACAGCCGCTGCTCGTAGCTCAGGCTGGGGCTGCCGCCAGAACCCGGCACGGCAATGGCGATCATCTGTCGGCCACACCCCCTGGCGCAGGATCCAGTGTGACCCTGCCAAGCAGCCCCCGACGAAAATCCGACAGCACAACCGCGCCCGCCCGAGCAAGGTCCACGACGCCGCCCGGCCCGAGGCAACCCCGCCTCCTGCCGACATGTTCAAGCAGGGCGTCGCCGCTACAGCCCCTGACGTCCTGTAGCTTCAGACGGACAGCAAGCGCGCCAGGCGACTTCTCCGTGAGTTCCTCGAGGAGGCGCTCAGCCACCTGAACCTGGTCGAAGCTGTCATCGTTTAGGGCGCCTGTCGCTGCAAGCTTGAACATGGCTGAAAGGTCATCTGCGCGGGGCCAGAGCACTCCCGGGGTATCGAGCAGCTCTATGGCCCTTCCGACGCTTATCCACTGCTTGCCCCGGGTGACTCCCGGTCTCGCGCCGGTCTTTGCCGACTTTCTCCCCGCTATCCTGTTGACCAGAGATGACTTGCCAACGTTCGGTATTCCGATAACCATGACCCTGACCGCCCGCGGCTTGCGGTGCTTTGTGGCAAGCTTCAGCATTACCTGTGACGCAACGGACGAGCACGCCTCCACCACCTTGTCAACTCCCTCGCCGGTCTCGGCGTTCACGGCAAAGCAAAAGAGCCCGCCTGCCCTGAGCACGGCGAGCCACTTCTTTGTCTCTTCGGGGGAGGCCAAGTCCTCCTTGGCAAGGACTATAACCCTTGGCCTATCGCCTATAATCCCGGCTATGTCAGGGTTTCTGCTGGTAGCAGGAATCCTCGCGTCCAGGACTTCGATGACCATGTCAATTCCGGCCAGGCTCCGCTTTATCGCCTGCCGCGCCCTTGCCATGTGCCCGGGGAACCACGGAAGAATCATGGTTTGACAGCCTGCGCCTTCGGGGCACTCACAAGCCCGATCTTCCCAGGCGGCCACCAGGTCACGAAGGCCTTTCCCACGATGTTCGCCCGCGGGACAAAGCCCACGTCGGGGTACCGTGAGTCGTCGCTGTTATTGCGGTTATCGCCTAGCACGAAGTAGTGCCCTTCCGGGACGATCTTCGGGCCGAAACTGCCGAACGTGAGGTCCATAGTATAATCTTCCTGGTATACCACGCCGTTCAGCACGACGTGCCCGTCCCTCACTTCGACCATATCCCCTGGCAGCCCAATTACCCTCTTTATGAACTTCCGTTTGGGGTTGGCAGGATACCTGAAGACCACCACGTCGCCCCTCTCGGGTTCCCGGAACCGGTAAACCACCTTGTTGACAAGCAGCCTCTCGCGGTTATGAAGGCTCGGCTCCATGCTGGAACCTTCAACCACGAAAGACTGGGCAACGAACGTGATGATAAAGGCCGCGAGCACGACGGCTATGGCAAAGGCCTGAAGGTATTCAAGGATTTCCGCCCGGACCGCAGGCGACAGGATCCCTCGCGGTGCAGCAGCGGGGGCCTCCTGCAACATGCTGACGGACGCCGCTTCAGCGGAAGCCGTAGCACAATCATCCGGCCCGGCGCCCTGGGAAGACTCCTCACCTGGAGAAGACTTCTCGCCTTCGACGGGCCCCGCGTCGTCGGCGGGCTCCATGTTGTCGGCGGGCTGCATGTTATTAACCTCGCATCCCTCGAACGTCACCTTTTCTTCGCTTCCTTCACCCTGGCTGCTTTCCCCACACGCTCTCTCAGGTAGTAGAGCTTCGCCCGCCTGACCTTGCCTTCTCGGACGACCTCGATCTTGCTTATTCTAGGCGAGTGGAGCGGGAACATACGCTCGACACCCACGCCCGCCGATATCTTTCGCACGGTGAAGCTCTCACGGATGCCCGACCCTTTGCGTCCCAACACAACTCCCTCAAATACCTGGATCCTCTCTCTGCCGCCCTCAATCACCTTCACATGAACCCTTACAGTATCCCCCGGGCGAAAACCCGGGATATCTTCGCGAATCTGTTCGCGTTCGATGATGTCTATCATGTTCATCCTGGGGATCCTCCCTCCGCACCGTTATTCTACCACACAGCTCCTGTCGGCCTCAATACAGCCATACCCGCAGGGCCGTGGGTTCAGGTGGCAAGCCCTTTCTCGCACCTCACCTCGTCGAGCAGCCGGCGATCCTCAGGAGAGAGAGTCGCTCTGGCAAGCAAGTCCGGCCGCCTTTCCAGGGTTCTTGCCAGCGCCTGCCTCCTGCGCCAGATCCTCACCTTCTCGTGATCGCCTGAGACCAGCACGTCGGGCACCTTCATTCCCCGGAACTCACGAGGCCTTGTGTACTGCGGGTAATCAAGCAACCCACTGGAAAATGATTCCGCTGCCACGGACTCTTCATCGAGAACTCCCGGGATCACCCTGGTCACAGCATCTATAACGACCATCGCCGGAAGTTCGCCCCCGGTCAGCACATAGTCGCCGATGGAGATTTCATCAGTGACCAGGGCCTCCCTGACGCGCTCATCCACACCCTCGTAGTGCCCGCATATTAGGATTAGGTGGCTTTCCGTAGCAAGCTTGTGCGCCACATCCTGCGTGAACAGGCAACCCTGCGGCGTCATGAGCATGACCCGGTAAGGACCCGTAGCCTGTCCGAGCACTGATTCGACGGCGGCGAAAAGGGGTTCGGGCTTCATGACCATCCCGGCTCCACCGCCGAACGGGTAATCGTCGGTCGTTCTGTGTTTGTCCCGGGCAAAATCCCTCACATCGTGAATGTAGATCTCCACCAGCCCGCGTTCGCGGGCCCTGCCCACGATGCTTTCGGATAGCGGTCCTGTAAACATTCCAGGAAAGATGGTGAGCACGTCGATCCTCAAAGCGCCAGCCACCTACTCTAGAGCCAGCCATCTACTCCAGACCCGGGACGAGCTCAATGGTTATCTCGCCCCGCTCGAGGTCTATGTTCTTCACAATATCGCGCACCGCCGGCACCAGAATCGTCTTCGCCCGGCCCCCCTGCACTTCATCTCTCAGCACTTCATAGATGTCATTGGCCGTTCCCCGGACGACTTGCATTACCTTCCCGATCCGCCTGCCGGATGTAGTAACTACATCAAGGCCCTCGATCTCGTGAAAGTAGTAATGCCCCGGTTGAAGCGGCACCAGATCTCGCTCTGCTACCTCAAGCAAAAAGCCGCGTAAGCGTTCGGCTTCGCTTATCGAGTTTATCCCTGCAAACTTGATTACGACAAAACGCCCGTGCCGTCTTGCGCCCTCAACCTCAAGAGTTCTTACCTCGCCTTCCTTGCGCGCTCGGAGCCTCAAGGAGGGCTTGAACCGCTCCGGGAAATCCGTAAGCGGGATGATCCTGACCTCACCCCGGTTCCCCTGGGAAGCAGTCACTTTACCTACTGTGATAAACTCGCCCGGAGTCATCCCGTTTACTCTCCCCTGCCTGGCGCCGATGCCTCCGGGCCAGCCGCTACGAGGAAGCGCCGCCCGTTTCCTCCTTGACATACCACACCAGATGTCAGACGATCTCCACCGTAACCTTCTTGCCGTGACGCGCCCCGACAGACCTTACTAGAGTTCGAAAAGCCTTTGCGGTCCTGCCCGCCTTTCCGATGAGCTTGCCTTTTTCAGTAGGGTCGCAGTAGACTTCGAAGACGGTGAAACCATCGGCACTGGTAACGTCCATTACCTTGACGCCGTCAGCGTTGTCCACGAGGCTCCGTGCAACAAACTCCACCAGGCGCTTCATATGGCTTTCGCCTCCCCGGCTTCGGACGGATTGCCCGTTACCCCCGCCCTGGCAAGCAAAGCCTTGGCTGATTCCGTCGGAAGGGCCCCCTTGTTCAGCCAATCGAGCGCTTTCTCCCGATCGACCGCAAGAGTTTCCGGTTCCGTCCTGGGGTTGTAATGGCCAAGGATCTCGATGAACCGCCCGTCCCTCGGATAACGGGAATCAGCCACCACGATCCTGTACGAAGGCTGTTTCTTCGCCCCGGTCCTCGCAAGTCGTATTCTTACTGCCAACGATATCACCTCCTGTTCCCCGCCACCTCACGAGATGTCCTACTTCAAAAACGGGAACGCGCCTTTTCGCATCGCGTGGCGGGAGGCCTTCCCGGCGCCCCCGAATTGTCTCAGCATATCTCTTACCTGCTCAAACTGGCGTAACACGTGGTTTACGTCCTGGATCCTTGTGCCGCTGCCCCGGGCGATTCTCTTGCGCCGGCTGCCATCGATGATCCCCGGGTTCCTCCGCTCCTCGCGAGTCATCGAGTTCACAATAGCCTCCACCCTTCGAAGCTGGCTCTCATCGACCTTGAGGTCGGCAAGCCCCCGCATGCGGCCGATTCCGGGGATCATGGATAGTATCTCATCGAGAGGGCCTATCTTCTTCATCTGGCGGAGCTGGTCCGCGAAATCCTCGAGCGTGAAGTCGGCCGTTCTTATCTTCTCCGCGAGCCTGCGAGCGCTCGCTTCGTCATAGGCAGCTTCCGCCTTCTCGATCAGGCTCAAAACGTCGCCCATTCCGAGAATGCGCGACGCCATTCTGTCAGGGTGGAAAGGCTCGAGCGCATCTACCTTCTCGCCGACCCCCACGAACTTGATGGGTTTCCCCGTCACTGCCCGAGTGGACAGGGCGGCACCCCCGCGCGCATCGCCGTCGAGCTTCGTAAGAATGACGCCTGAAAGGCCAAGCCGCTCGTTGAACGTGCTTGCTACGTTCACCGCATCCTGCCCCGACATAGCGTCAACCACCAGGAGCACCTCGGACGGCGCGACCGCATCCCTCATCAAGGCGAGTTCCTTCATGAGTTCGTCGTCTATGTGAAGCCTTCC
>JBFMGS010000040.1:0-1202 GCA_040752635.1 Bacillota bacterium | reverse complement strand
TGCTTGCTACGTTCACCGCATCCTGCCCCGACATAGCGTCAACCACCAGGAGCACCTCGGACGGCGCGACCGCATCCCTCATCAAGGCGAGTTCCTTCATGAGTTCGTCGTCTATGTGAAGCCTTCCGGCGGTGTCTATAATGACCACATCGTACCCGGCGGCTTTAGCGCGGGATAGTCCCAGCTTCGCCACACGCACGGCATCGTCGCGCTCGTGCGTGGCCAGGACCTCAGCGCCCACCCTCTCGCCGAGCACCTGGAGCTGCCGGATAGCCGCAGGACGACGGGTATCGGCCGCAACCAGCAGCGGGCGTTTACCCTGCTTCTTCAGGAAGTTTACAAGTTTCGCGGCAGTCGTGGTCTTCCCGGAGCCTTGAAGCCCGATCAGCATGATCACGGTAGGAGGCTTCGGACTATACTGGATCTTGCTTTCGCGCCCGCCCATAAGCTCAGTGAGCTCGGCGTTGACTATCTTAATGACTTGTTGGCCCGGTGTCAGGCTGGCTGTGACCTCCTGGCCGACTGCCCGCTCGCGGACCTTGGCAATGAAGTCGCGCACCACCTTAAAGTTAACGTCCGCCTCGAGCAGTGCGATCTTTACCTCACGCAGGGCCTCGTCCACGTCATGCTCGCTAAGCTTGCCTTTACTACGAAGCCTGCGGAAAGTCTCTTGAAGTCGTGCCGTCAGGTTCTCAAACACGAGGCCCCACCTCCTTCTTGCTGAACCTCCCCAGTCCAACAACTTTTCCGCCTTATCCCCAGCCGCTAATGGCAGGGCTTGCAGGCGGCCTTGCCTCTGGTCACGGAAGTAGTATACACTGCGCAGCCCCTAGCGTCAACACGAACCGGCCCTGCTATCAGGTGGCCTCGCAGCGAGCAAACAGCGCATCCACGAACTCGACAGGGTCAAAATCTCTCAGGTCGTCAACGCCCTCGCCGATGCCGATCAGCTTCACCGGTATGCCGAACTCTTCTCTAATAGCGAGTACGATGCCCCCCTTTGCCGTACCGTCCAGCTTGGTCAGGACTATCCCGGTAACCTCGACGGCATCCTTGAAGGTGCGCGCCTGGGCAAGCGCATTCTGGCCTGACGTAGCGTCAAGTACCAACAGCACCTCATGAGGAGCCCCGGCGATTTCGCGCCCCGTCACCCGCTTGACTTTCTTTAGTTCCTCCATCAGGTTCACCCGAGTGTGAAGCCT
>JBFMGS010000039.1:0-21293 GCA_040752635.1 Bacillota bacterium | reverse complement strand
TGACGTTTGTCGTAAAACGCCTGCAATAGCGCGATCCAGCGCAGAGCGCGAGTCTCGCTGCAGGCGGAGGAGAGCCTCTTTATCCTAACCAGTCTTGTGGCTACCAGAGTCAGCCGGGAGGTCAGCCCGTCCGCCTGATGACATCAAGGGCCAAGTGCAGGATGGTGTTTCCGCAAACCCTGGTCTTGAACCGGAGGCTCCGGGCGAGCATGCGGGTGAGGCGCGACCTGGCCCTGAGAACGGGGAGGGCCCGCAGGAATCGGGTAACCCCTGACCTCCCTGGAGAAGTCCTGAGGAAGGCGTCCACTGCCTTGATCAATCTCACTGCCTGCAAGCCGATCTCGGCCCACACAGCATACTCGTCGAGCCAGGGGCCTGCTTCCGCAACGAACTTGCGGTTCGGGTTTCCCTGCAGCATGGCGGCAGATGCCTTCATCTCGAGCATGTATGACGATAGTATCCCGGCGGCCTCCGCAAACTTGCCGGCCTCGGCCCGTTCGCGCGCCTTTTGCAGCGCCGATGTGATGCCCGGCGGGTCGTCGGGGTGGAGCGGGCTTATAGAGCAAGCGTCGGCAAACAAGGCGCAGGCTCCCACTGCGTCCTTGCCGAGGACTCGAGCGACGGCCTCCTCCCATGCTGCTCGCGGGTCGTACTGTGCAGGGTTCGCAAGATACTGCGCGGCCGCGGCAAGCGGGATCTTCGAAGCCTCCGCCTGGTTCATCGGGTTGAGAAAAACACCCTTCGCGGCCTCCGGGAGGTAAGGGCTGCGCCCCGTGTACGGCCCGATGTGGAGCTCCGCCTTCATGGAGGCGTCATTCACGGGGTAGTTGTCCCAGTAAGTAACAGGCCTCCTCAGGGACTCAGCCACTGCCTTTGTGTGCTCGAGCGTGAGTTCTCTCGAGCATACCGTCGGCCCTGTCCACATGATGTCGATGCTGCGATCGAGACCCGCCCCGAGCTTCTGGACGTATCCGGTGGTCGGGTCGCCGCAGTACTGCGTGGGGCAAACGATGAGCGAGGATTCGGTAGGGAATTCGTTCAGGCGGGCATGAACGGCATTCGTGAACGATACCTGTGCGCTCGCGAGGTCCTCGAAAGCCTTCCTGTCTTCCTCGTGGCGGAGCTCAGCCGGTATGTCGTCGTAAAGCAGGGCGAAAGCCCTCGCTCCCGCATCGTAGAGCGCCCGAATCTTGGCCCACAGGGCCTCATGGTCCCGCCTGTCAGAGTATCGCAGGGACAGGCCGGGGCTTATTGCGAAAACGAAGGTAATGCCATGTTTCCTCGCGTGGGATGCAAGTTCGGAGAGGCGGTCGAGCCGGTCAGAAGGGTAAGGCGCGCGCCACCTGTGCCTGTGGTAAGGATCATCCTTGGGTGCATAGATGTACCCGTTCATTCCCATGTCTGACATGAAAGAGAGCATGTCCATGCGCTCTTCATGGGTCCACGGCCTACCGTAGAATCCCTCAACAACACCTCTCCAGACGAACGCCTCCGGCATTTTAGGCGTACCTCCTCAGTGGACTTCATGATCGCGTCCCAACTGAGTCATTCAGGTGGCGCAATTCTGGGCTCTGAACAGACAATTCAGCATATCGTCCAGGATTCCTGCCCAGCCGTGCTGGATATAACACGTGACTCTCGGATCCGTTCGTCATGTCCATCTCCTTGCAACGCCTGACCAGCCGTTCGTCGATGCTGAAGTTGAGTGGTCGTTGTAGTCGGCCATAAGGGACGGTATAATGCATTAGGGACGGTATAATGACTAATAGGGCTACTACAAGACTTGCTTGCCCGAGGGAATGATAGGGATGATGGACGCGATTGCACAAGTCATGTCTCGGTTGAAGACCTTCTCGCCTCTGCACGAAAGCTATGTTACAGCAGTCCTGATTGAAATCCTGAGTCATTATGGCGAGAATCTGTCCGGCCTAGCCATCTTCGGATCGTACGCGCGGAAGGAAAACCGCAAAAACTCGGATCTTGATCTTCTAATTATCTTGCGGAAGGCGCTGGGTCGTCGGGAGCGTCTGGTGGAGTTTATTGAAGACGTCGAACTCAAGCATGAGGACCGTGCGCAACGTCTCTATGAGGATGAAAACATTCTCTGTGAACTCTCGCCCTACATCTTGACGGAGACCGAAGCTCTCAAGGCACAGCCCATTTATTTTGATCTCGTTACCCACCACGTTGTGGTTCATGATCCCAAAGGCGTGGTGGCACACATCATCGCGACCATGGAGACGCTTCTACGAGAAATAGGTGCGCGCCGGGTGAGGCGTAGCAATACCTGGGAGTGGCAAACGAAGCGGTTTCTGGGAGGGGTGGAGTTGTGAAAGCCGATCAGTTGACCCTGGCGTACCTGAAAAAGGCCGAGGTTAGAATGGAAGCCCTGCACTTTTTTCGGGACCGTGGAGCCTACTCTGACGTGGTGCGGGATGCGCAGAGCGTGGTAGAGTTGTTGCTAAAAGCTGTGCTGAGAGCCATCGGCGTCGAGGTGCCCAAGATCCACGATGTTGGTAGGATTCTGGAAGCTAATCGGGACCTGCTGCCGGCTCCGATTGCTGCCAATATCTTGCAGATAAAAAAGATCTCGAAACGTCTACGCAAGGAGCGGGAATTAAGCTTCTACGGCGCTGAGGATTTCATTCCAACGGAGGAGTATGATCTGGACGACGCCGAGCAGGCAATTCAAGATGCCGGCTTTGTGTTAGAGACGGTGCGGGCAGCTTTGCTTGAATCACAGTGCTGACCTTAAGGACGACCGCCTGACCCGAACGAAACCGAAACACTCATTGTCTTCTAAGATCTACCGGCCAGTAAAGGTACTCGGCCTTCACCCCTGACATGTCGCTTACGTCAACGAAGATGTCGTACCTCCCCGGTCGGAATGCCGGTCCGAACGCAAGCCGGATGAGGAGCGGCGAGGCCGTGCTATCGGTTTCGAACCCCACGGTGAGCCTGGCGAAACCCGGGTGGTCCGAGACGGGGAACCCGTTGACGTTGACCCTCACAGAGTTTATGTCCAGCGCTTTTTCAGATTCAGCGCTCGCTCCTCGGGACCTTGGAATCGCAGGCCATGCCTTGAACACGAGCTCGCGCTGCCTGTACACCATGTCGAGCAGCTCTGATTGGGTGGGTAGCTCGCGGCCTTCAGGTAGGTCGCTTCCATCTCGTCTTACGACCGTGATGACTGGTTTCACGGAGGTCGCGAACTGCTTTCGGGCCGCCTCGACCGACCTCCTTTTTAGCAAAACCTCGTTTGCCAGCGCGAGGAGTGCGTCTTTCGCGGGCACCCGCCCATCCTTGGCAGGTGTGCCGAGGCTGTCGAACTGCGTGGTTATGAAGGCGTCCACGGACGGTTTCGCCACTTTGCTCCAGAGGACATCTGCCGCCCACCTCCACCGCACCACAGGGCCTATGACCGGCGCCCGGTCCAGCGCGACAAGGGGGTTCTCCACGATGTCAAGCGCGCGGGCAAAAGTCGCCGTGCTGACCGTTTCTTCAGGTGTGGAGATCGATGACGCAAGCGAATAGGCGATCTTAAAGACGATGGTCCCCGGGTACTTGACCATCCTCGAGTCCAGCGGGCCGATGGGCTGGCCTTCGGGACGAGGCCTCCTGCCGAGACGGGCGAGGTGCGCGATCTCATCGAAACTTTTCCGGAAAAGGCCATCCAGGACGCGCTCGACCGAGAGATCCACATACCGGGTGTGCACGACCTTTGCTGCCTCATGCCTGATGAACTGCCGGCGCGCCCGCACGAGTTGCTGCAGCACGTACATCCCCAGGAGGATGAGGTTCATGTTCTTCCACAAGATAGGGATGTGGTCTTCCGGTAGTCTGACTGCGCCGTCGAAGTCCTCGGACGCCAGGGTGATGATGTTCGCGTTGCCGTTCTTGAGGGATGAAAGCCGCGGCAGGGACAGGTTCTCAAACCTGTGCCCGCCTGGCGCGAAGATCAGCACGCTGTCCACGAGGAACTCCGTCAGGCCGTGGTCCGCCAGGTTGTAGCGCCTGAGGTGGGGCTGAGGGTAGTCATGTCCGAGGACCCGGTGGGAGTCTGAGTACCCGGAGAAGGTGGTTATCTCGTCGGCTAAAGCATCGACGGGGTCGCATGCGTTGCCCTCGCTATCCATGCAGGCATAGTGAGCATACCAATCGGCAAGCTGGTGAGAGAGCCACCCGCACGCGATCGCCAGGTCGCGCACGCGGTCCTCGTGCGATGACCACGCCGCCTCGGGCGTGCGGCGCCAGGTGTCAACCAGCGTGTATCCGAAGTTGGGGATCCCTTGAGCGTTGTCAGGGATGGAGTTGTGTGTGTAGTCATAAGCGGTGAAGTTATTCAGCGTGTGGTAGCTCGATATGGCATCGGCGCTGTTTGCGGCGAGAATGTAGGATCTCTCTACTTCTTCGGAGCTTGTGAGCAGGGTTACGAGCTCGCTATTGATGGTGGCGTCGCTGCCGTCCGATAGATCCTTGGCTTTCTTGAGAGCGGTCCGGTTGACGTGAACGTGAGTGAACGGGCCCCACATAAAGGCCGGGAGAATCGGTCCGAGGAGAACTCCCAGGATTAGACGTCGAAGCCGAGACACGACTGTCCCCTCCCCGCAATCTGCGCTGGTATGTTGCTGGTATATTACTATGCAACGAGGCCCGCCGGGGCCATTCGCGGCCAGGCTCAGGCTTCAAGGCCGCTTAGGTCGAACTTTGGGGTGAACGAGGTGTCTTGAGAAGACGCCTCCTGCATGAATCCGTTCTCGAGCCCTATTTCGTCGAAGTGGTCCAACACTTCTTCGTACTCGGCCTCTGTGACGCGGCGGTTGATCTCGGGGTATCCAGCGGCGAGGTGCATCGGAACGTACTGCGACATGATACTGAGGTAGATGTCTCGGGGAAGATGGGACCTCACCCAGTTCAGCACCTGCTTGCTGTCATCGGCAAGGCCCGGCAAGACGAGATGTCTTATGAGAACGCCCCGGGTCATGATGCCTTCATCCGAGAATGTAGCGGCGCCTACCTGCCTGAACATCTCAAGAACCGCGCGCGTGGCCCAAGAGAAATAGTCTTGGGCCGACGAGTAGCGCCGGGCGGCGTATTCGTTATGGTACTTCAGGTCCGGCAGGTAAACGTCTACAAGGCCCTCAAGATGCACGAGGGTCTCAGGGTTCTCATACGCGTTGGTGTTATAGACGATCGGGATGGCGAGGCCCCGGTCTTTGGCGAGCTTTATCGCGTATGCTACCTGTGGCAGAAAATGTGCCGGGGTGACCAGGTTGATGTTGTGGGCGCCCTTCGCCATGAGGCGCAGAAAGACTGAGGCCAGTTGCGAGATGCCGAGGTCCTTTCCGAAGCCCCCGTGGCTGATATCGTGGTTCTGGCAGAAGACACACCTCAAGTTGCAGAGAGAAAAAAACACGGTGCCCGAGCCCCGCGTGCCGCTGATGCAAGGCTCCTCCCAGTAGTGGAGCGACGCCAGGGCAACCCGGGGCAGGGCTCCTGCCTTACAGAACCCGGTCTCGCCGGAGAGCCGGTTCTTGCCGCACCTCCGGGGGCAGAGGCGGCAACTCTCGAGCATTGCCAAGAGCGGCTCGGGCATGCCTTCCAAGCCCGCTGGGGGCGGCGGTGAAAGATCAGCCCGGTTGCTACTCACACCCGCACACCTGGACATAAACCTTCCTCGCACGGGGCCCGTCGAACTCGCAGAAGAATATGCCCTGCCAGGTGCCGAGAGCAAGGTCGCCATTCTCTATCGGGACCTGGACCGAGCTCCCCACGAGGGACGCCCGGACGTGAGCCGCGGCGTTGCCTTCTACGTGCCGGTATGCTCCCTGCCTGGGGACGAGCCTTGTCAGCGCTTCGAGGATGTCCCTCGCCACATCCGGGTCTGCGCTTTCGTTTATGGTTATCCCGGCAGTGGTGTGCGGCACGTAAACGAGGCACATGCCCCGTCTTACCCCTGAACTCCGGACGGCTTCCCGCACATTAGCGGTTATATCTACCAACTCGTCCTGCGCCCTCGTCCTGACGCTTATAGTGTTCACCCCTGCACTCCTTCCCGTGAGGTATCGTGGGACAGTGCGAGCTAACCATCTCATTCCGTGCTAAGAAACCCTCCGCTAACGCCCTCAGCACTGATAGCTGCAAGTGAATGCATCGGCCTGCCCACACCCTCCTTTGCCGAGATCGCAGTCCGGCACGCAGCCTGGGGGATCGACCTCTGGGCGGAGTGAAACGACCAAACCTTACTGAACCGGATGCAGTTGCTGCTCCACCGCTCCAACGAGCGGACAGTCAGTTAAGCGGCCAGCCAAACGCGACGACCGTGCCGAGGGCTACCCCCGCGAACACTTCGAGCGGCGTGTGGCCCAAAAGCTCACGTAGCCGCTCCTCCGGGACCCGGTGCTTCTTGTAGAGGTCGTCAACTATCCTGTTGATGACCTTGGCTTGCTTACCGGCAGCCCGCCTTATACCTGCAGCATCGTAGAGGACGATGAGCGAAAGCACAGACGCTATGGCGAAGAGCGGGGATCCCCACCCGGAGACCCTGCCAACTGTGAGTGACATGCACGAAACCAGGCTGGAATGCGAACTCGGCATCCCTCCTGGGTTCACGAGCCGCGTGAAATCCGGCCTTCTGTGAGTGGCAAGATCCACGAAAAACTTCAGCGTCTGGGCCAGAGCCCACGCCACCAGCGGCGCGACCAGTGTTACGTTGTTGAGAATCAACAAGCTCACCCCTGTACCCTAGGTGGACGCCAGGTGGACGCCGCCGGCTTCAGCCGCGGGGAGGATGCAAGCTCAAATCGCAGGACACATCCTGGCATGCTATCCCCCGGCAGTGTCCGTGGCCCCGTTCCCGTGCCGCTCGGCCACATCGGCGACTGTTCCACCGGTCAGGCGCACGAGTTCCGAGGGCGAAACCTTGAACAAGCTCCGAGAAGTGCCCGCTGCGGCCCATATCTCATTGTGCTGAAGCAGGTCACGATCTATGAACACCGGCAGGCGTGACTTCAGCCCCACAGGTGGGACTCCGCCTATAGCAAACCCCGTCGCCTCTCGCACAATCTCCGCGTCCGCCTTGCTTATGGCGCCGCCGGCGAGATCGGCAAGTTTGCTCACATCCACACGGTTGGCCCCCGATGCTATCACCATTACAGGCTTTTCGCCTGCCATGAAGATCAGGCTCTTTGCTATCTGTGCTACGCTCGCGCCGACGGCCCGGGCCGCCTGTGCGGATGTTGCGGTGCTCTCAGGCACCTCGACCACCACAGACGAAGATCCGAGCGCCCGAAGCGCCTCCTGCACTTTCTGCGATGAAGGATGGAGAGAACAAGCCATCGACTTTCACCATGTCCATTGTAGTGCCCTGTATACCCGGCGTCAACGTCGATCATCGCCCATCGTCGTGCTAGACTCCATCCTTGAAGCGATGCCATATCCGGAACCTGCTTGGCTCTTGGCAGTAGGTTCCAATATCCTAACGATTTCCATACGACTTCCAGCTCCCATGGGTATCCACGGGAACCTGCCTGTGGTATAATTACCGTGCCGCTGGTAGGCGCGAGTGTTCCAAGGAGATCGGGCCCGGTGGGGTGAGGCCTGTAGGTCCTCTATGTCAGGGAGGCGATGGTAACAATGGCGAGCTATGGGTCTGCGGAGGAACTTGAGAAGATTGTCGGGCGCATGGTGGAGCTCATGAACTCTGACGAGAAGGTAGCGCAGGCAAGCGCGGGGACAGACTTGACGGTCGGGTTTTTCATCACAGACCTCGATGCTGGTTTCTTGCTGAAGTTCAAGCAGGGGCAGGTGACCGGCGAGACGGGAGCCGACATCAGGCCGGCGCAGATCAAATTGTCTATGGATAGCGAGACGTTCGATGCTGTGTTCACGGGCGAGCTGGACCCGGTGGGCGCAGCAATGTGGGGCAGGCTCGCCGTCTCAGGGGATATCGGGCTTGCGATGAGCCTTCTTGGTGTCGTGGATGATCTCAGGAGGATCTATACGACCGCCAAGACGGAGGCAGGCATCGCCTGACGGGCAGGGACTTACGACGTCTAACCTGGCAAAGCATGAAGGAGAAAGCTAAGTGTGATCCGGGCTGAGAAGACGAGCCCAGGCTAGAAAGGCGTAGCAGGAGATGCAGGGGAGCGGGAGCGAGGTCTTGGAAATCCGCATCGGTGACCTTAACCACTCTGGCGAGGGAGTGGGTAGGAAGGACGGACGGGTAGTGTTCGTGCCTTACGCCGCTCCCGGCGACGTGGCCGTTGTCAGAGTTACGGAGAACAAGCGGAGTTTTGCCAGGGCTGAACTCCTGTCGATTGCGAGAGAGTCCCCGGATCGAGTCCTTCCGCCTTGCCCCGTGTACCTGAAGTGCGGCGGATGCCAGCTCCAGCACATTTCTTATGAAGCGCAGCTTGCCTACAAGACCCGCCGCGTGAAGCAGGCCCTCGAGCGGATCGGCAAGCTCGAGCATGTTGGAGTTCGCGATTGCCTCCCGGCTCCGAAAACCTTTCACTACCGAAACAAAGCGAGATTTTCCTACGAGGCACTTTCGCCGTACGAGGTCGAATCAGGATTCATGCATGTATCACAGGAAGGGCAAGCGCATGGGTTTCCTGAGGGAGACTGCCACCTTGATGGATCTAAAGAACTACCCGGAGGAAGCACGCCCTGCTGCGTAGACACCCGGGCTCAGGGTCAGCGCTGGTTCATCTCAGGCTTCTACGGCCGCCGCACCCGCGACGTGGTGGATCTCAATGAGTGCATGATCCAGAATCCCACGAACAACCGGGTTTTTGAGGCGCTAAACGAGTTGGTGGCGGAGCGGGGCATCCCGGTGTACGGCTGCGATGCCCTCGGGAAGGGGACCCTCAAACATCTGCTCGTTCGCTGCGCAGGTCGAGGCGACCGCGCCCTTGCGGTCCTCGTGACCTCGGGGGGCCCTCTTGCCGCGGTTGACGACATCGCGCGCGACCTGACGGCCCGCGCGCCCGAACTCGAAGGGGTGATCGAGGATGTCGGGGGCGAAGTATTTGCCGCCGAGAAAGCCGCCCGGCGTGTCACGCGCGCTTCAGCTGGCCTTCGTGTCATCGCAGGTCAGGGCTTCTTACAAGAGCATATCCTTGGATTACGGTTCATCGTATCCGCGGAGTCGTTCCTTCAGGTTAATCCAGAAGGTATGGAAGTCCTGTATAGGAAGGCTCTTGAGGTTGCAGACCTCACAGGAGACGAGATAGCGGTTGATGCTTACAGCGGCATCGGAACCATTTCTTTGCTGCTTGCCCGAGAGTGCTGGCATGTGTACGGCATAGAGGCGGTGGAGACTGCCGTGGAGGATGCCGCTAGAAACGCGACCCTTAATCACATTTCCAATTGTACTTTCATCAGGGGTAGGGTCGAGGAAGTACTCACGAGCGCCGTCGGCCGGGGGCAGCCGCGAGGGCGCAAAGTGCCACGAAAGGCGGACATCGTTGTGCTGGACCCTCCGAGAGCGGGTTGTGACAAACGCGCACTTGATGCTGTGGTGTCGCTTGAGCCCGAGCGAATCGTGTATGTGTCATGCGACCCGGAGACCCTCGCCCGCGATCTCGTCGGGCTCGAGGCGTTAGGCTACCGTACAATGAGCGTCCAGCCGGTGGACATGTTCCCCCAGACGAATCACACTGAAGTAGTCGTGCTGGTGACGCGAGAATGAGTCTTGCTGGGACTTAACGCCAGCCTGTTCCCGGCGACTCTATGCTCACTATGATCCTGCCGTATGTGGTGTCTTGGTCACTCACCACGGTGCCTCCCTCACGATGATCTTAAGCTCGGTCGCCCGGCCACCGCAGGACGAGGACCTCTTCGCGCATCTGCTCCCTGGTCGCTGTGGCCAAGCGGGTTCGGAAGAGATCTATACCCACCACCTCATATCCGAGTGACGAAGCGATGCTGCCCAAGAAGGGTGCTTCCGATCTGCGGGCACGTTCCCTCGGATAGCGCACGTGGAATCCGCTGCTCCGCTGCTATGACAGGTCAGGAGAAAATCCCGTGATGGAATCATATCCGGGTGCAGGATTTCAGTTCCCTCTGGCGAATAGTCTTCTAGCAAGAAGAAAACCGACATGGTGTCTTGCGTAATCTTGCGCAGTTCAGTTTCAGCACGGAGACAGGGAGAAGGCTGAATCGGAAGGCGGGTACTTCTCGATTTGGGCTTCTCCTTGCTTATGTTTGGACGTCGGAGTCGAACTTTGAGGACATCTCGCGCCGATGCGTTGCGCCGCGGGAAAGCCCTGCCGTTGCGCCATAGCGTTTGACCCGGTCAGCCCGAGGGACGTGAGCAGAGAGGACCGACACGTATGTGTCCGGGCCGAGGGGGCGATAGCAGTGATGACACCACGTGGTGCTTCCACCGTTCAGAGGACTCTGCCGGTCGCGCACCTCGCGAAACACCCTGCCATCCCGGCGTTGAGGCGGGTGGAAGAGGTGGATGAAGCTGCGAGTTGCGGTGCAGCGCTCGTGTTTTTCCTGACCGGCTCTATCTACGAGCTGCGTGATGTTGTCCAGAAGGCTGCAGGCCACGGTCAACAGGTGTTCTGCCATTTAGACCTTGTGCAAGGTATTGGCAAGGATCCCGCCGGCATAAGGTGGCTTGCCAGGGAGATAGGCGTGACGGGAGTCCTGACGACGAGGAGTTCACTAATAAAAGCTGCTAGGGACGAAGGTCTTGTCGCAGTGCAACGACTCTTCGTTCTCGACTCGGAATCTCTCAAAACGGGTCTATCGGTGATCGCATCGTCGAAACCGGACGCGGTCGAGATCCTGCCTGCGCTCGTACTTCCCAACATCATCCACCGCCTGCCTGTGAACGAGATCTCTCCGTTCATCGCGGGCGGGTTGGTGGAGACAGTGCCGGAACTCGAGGCGGTACTCGCGACGGGAGCCCTCGGGGTTTCCACGAGCAAGAGGGAACTCTGGCGCTACAAACGGATCCAGACACCTGCTGGTTGGGGGCAGGGATAGCGTTTGCACGGGGATCATCCTTAGTACTGAGGCCGTTGGTTTTTGCCATCGACTGGGATGGCATATTCTGGATTCAACGAAACCACGCGGCTTTGAGGACATCTAAACACACCATTCTATGGACGTTTCAGGTAGTAGCTGGAGAAAACCAACGGTCTCAGTACTGCTTTGTTAGATACGCAAAAGCGACCGTTTCAGTGGCCGTGGGTGGGGCGTCCCATGGTGAGATCCGCATCCGCCACGCACTTTACGAAGGTCATGTTGCCAAGAGCTGCACATCTTAACGGTGCAGCATTAGGGTTCCTGGGGAAAACATTGCCTCCTGTTGCAGGATTATGGTGCCTCTCATTGAATAATATTATGACGGAAGTAAGCATAGTGTGATAGGTACGACGGTCTCGGCGCGGAGACAAGGAGAAGGCCGGACGGACGGATAAGCGGATCTTTCCGTAGTCTGGTCTTCTTTTATTGTCGGCTCTCGCGAAATGCTCTCTCGCGTGATGCTTCGGACGAACCGGAGAGCGAACCCCCTGGCAAACTTGACGACTCGGCGGAGCGGACGGGAGACTTGAGAAAGTCCTATCTGCCAGGCCCATTGCTTGGCGCGATGAGGCTTGCTGCAGGCGGGACTTTCACGGTTTCACGGGGGAAGTGGGTTGCAGGTAGAGGGCAGACGCCGCAGTCGTCGTAGCTAGGCGGTCGTGGAGGTGACAGCGAAAACCGGCGACGTTTTCCTCAAAAACTTCTCGGCACCAATGCGTCGATAGTAATAATAGTAACAACGTCGGAGGTAACGTGGGATCATGACGTCTCTTGCGCCAATACTCATTGGGATCAGCGGCGGCCTAGCCATATTCATATACGGCATGCAGCTTGGAGGGGAAGGGCTCCAGAAGGCGGCTGGGGACGCCCTGCGAAACCTTTTGCACAGGCTCACTTCGCATCGCCTCATGGGGGTGCTGGCAGGCGCGGTCGTCACCGTCCTCATCCAGTCGAGCAGCGCCACGACGGTCATGCTTGTGGGGTTCGCCGGGGCGCAGCTCATCTCGCTCCAGCAGAGCATCGGGGTCATACTGGGCGCTGATATCGGGACTACCCTCACGGTGCAGCTCATCGCGTTCAAGGTCACGGACTACGCACTCTTGATGATCGCGCTGGGGCTCGTCATCCGCCTTGCGGGGAGACGGCAGCGGCACAGGTACATAGGCCAGGTCATCCTCGGGTTTGGCTTCATCTTCTTCGGGATGGGCCTCATGTCGCGCTCAGTGGAGCCGCTCCGGTCATACCCCATGTTCACCAAGGCACTCCTTACTTTCGGCCGGAGCCCGCTCTTGGGTGTGCTCGTTGCGTCAGGGTTCACTGCGATCATACAGGGGAGCGCCGCGACGATAGGCCTCGTGCTTTCCCTCTCGATGCAGGGGCTCATATCGCTTCCTGCAGCGATCCCCCTCATATTCGGGGCGAACATAGGGACGTGCGCGACCGCGCTTCTCTCCGCGATAGGAGCACCCACTAAAGGCCTGAGGGTCGCTGTCGCACACACGCTCTTCAAGGTCCTGGGCGTCGCGATATTCCTCCCGTTCCTCCGTTATTTCATCTCCCTGGTGGAGGCTACCACCCCGTCGCTCCCACGCCAGATAGCGAACGCGCACAGCATATTCAACATAGGGATCACTGTGATGTTCCTGCCGTTCGCCCCGTATCTAGGTCGGCTGGTTGAGAGGATGGTCCCGGAGCGAGGGAGGCTGGAGGTCTTGTCGAAGCCGATGCACCTCGACCGTCACGCACTGGCTACCCCGGCGCTCGCGGTGAACGCCGCGGCCAAGGAGGTCGAAAGGGTGGCGGCGCTGACTGCGGAGATGGTGCGGGACTCGGTCGGAGTTCTCTTGGGGCACGACGAGGGAGCGATACGGCTTGTAGCGACGAAGGAAGACGCGGTGGACCGTCTTTTCAAGGAGATCGTCTCGTATCTTGCGAACATATCACAGCAGACCTTGAGTGACGAGGATTCACAGAGGATAATGTCACTACTCTTCATCGTGAACGACCTTGAGCATATCGGGGACGTGGTGGCGAACATAACGCACTTCAGCCAAAAGCGGATGGACCGAGGGGTGATGTTCTCGCGCCAAGGGGAGGCGGAGATAAGGGAGATACACGAGAAGGTGAACACGGTAGTAGAGCGCGTGGTATCAGCGCTCGGCATCGAGGACCGGGAGACCGCCTCGGAACTTGCTGCATGGAGCTTAGCGCAGCTTCCGGGCATTCTAAGCATGGAGCGGAGGTCGAGGCAGTCGCACATGCAGCGGCTGCAGGCGGGGCTCAACCACTCGCACGCGACGAGTTCGATCCACCTTGACGTGATAAATGGGTATGTGCGCATAGCGGATTACGCGACCAACATCGCCCAGACTCTACTTGGAAGGATGACCCTGGCCGCCCACAAGGAGTTCGAGTCCGCTGATTACGGGAACGAAGAGAGGGAGCCCCAGGGCGTTGCCGGGTCACCCTAACGTTGAGACGCCGGGTGCACGCCGGGCGGGCCTTTGACATTCTCCCGTTGCTTCGCGGAGGATGCCGGCCTCTTGTGAACAAACAGTGTGGAGCCAGGATGTGCGAGTTTTATGAGTAGCCGGGTCGATGTACAGGGAGGATCCCCTACTCTATGGAGGCGTCCACATGGCTTTTGAAGAAAAAACATTGCCCCTGTTGCAGGATTCCGGCGTTCTTCATCGAATACTGACAAGTAAAAGCACCTATTGGGGCGACAGATGCTGGGGTTTCGGCACGGAGACAAGGAGAAGGCCGGACGGAAGATTGGATCTTTCTGCTGTCCGGTCTTCTCCTTACTATTAATTGCCAGGCGGTTCTTGAGTGAGTCGGGCAGTAAAACCGGCCGGTTGAGGGAACTGGCGTAAGCAGGCGTTAGATACAGGCACGGTGAAAAGGGAGGTGAAGCAGGCCTCGGTATGGTGAAGCGAGGTCATTGTGAAGCAAACGTCGAGGGTGGTGCGTGTTAGGTTTCTCTCCAGGAGAAAGCTACTACAATGCGAAGGAGGCGGATCCCGATGCGATACACCAGGAAGCTCTTTGTATCTATGGCGATTAGTGCCCTGCTGCTGGCCTTGCTGTTTTCGGTAGGCAGTGCTCAAGCCAAACTTACGCGGCTTACCTTCTATTATCCTGTCGGTGTTTCGGGTCCTTTAGCCACAGTGATCAACAAGTATGTTGAGGAATTCAACGCCGCTAACCCCGATATTGAAGTCGTCCCTGTTTACACCGGAGACTACGACCCGACCATGCAAAAAGTGCAGACCGCTGTCATGGGCGGCAACCCTCCCGACCTGTTCATCGTGGAAATCTCAGAGCTGCCCACTTTGCTGGCAATGAACGCCTGTGAGCCTCTTGATAGGTTCGTGACCCAGGATTACCTTGCAGACTTCTTCCCAGCGTTTCTCGAGAACAGTTACTCCGAAGACGGCCACATATGGGGGATTCCATTCCAGAGAAGCACTCCTGTGTTCTACTGGAACAAGGCACATTTCAGGGAGGTTGGCTTGGATCCCAATACCCCTCCGCGAACGTGGCAGGAACTCGAGAAGTTTGCCAAGATGTTGGTGAAAACAGACCCCGCAACTGGCGAGGTGAAACGGTGGGGGGTCACCATTTCCGGCGGCTGGAACGACTGGTTGTTCGAGGCCTTTGTCAGACAGAACGATGGCGAGTTGATCAACTTCCTGAAGCGAAAGGTCACCCTGAACTGCTCGCAGGCTGTCGAGGCGCTGGAATTCTGGGTGCGACTTACGCATGAGCTGAAGCTCGGTCCCCCTCATAGCACATGGGCCTCTACGCCGCCCGATTTCGTAGCAGGCCGGACTTCCATGCTCTACCACTCAACAGGCATCCTCACTTTCCTCCGAAACTCCGCAAACTTCGAGTTCGGAGTGGCGTTCATGCCGATGAACAAGCGCTATGGAGCCGCGGTCGGAGGGGGGAACCTCCACATCGCCCGGGCTATTCCCGAGGAACGCAAACAAGCAGCGTGGCGATTCATCAAGTTCTTGACGACACCGGAGATGGCCGCGAGATGGAGTCGAGACTCAGGCTATGTGGCGACCAGGAAATCGGCCTACGAGGTGCCTGAGATGAAAGAATACGTGAGCAAGTACCCGGTGTATACAGTGGCTCGAGAGCAACTGAAGTACGCTCACGGTAAAATGATGAGCCCTGTCTTTCAGAAGATCAGAGAGATACTGAAAACGGCACTGGATGAATCAACGGGCGGCAAGACGACTCCGCAAAAGGCTCTTGATCGCGCTCAGGAACAGGCCCAGCGGCTGCTGTCAGGCTGGATAGCCAAGTAGGGATCGCGATTTATCCGCGGGCCACCTGTCTGGGGGGTGTCCTCCCGGACAGGTGGCCTCCGGGAGGACTACGGTCTCCGGGAGGACCAAAGAGGTGTATCTTAAGTGCTAAAGACGTCGAGATCGGCCTGGGGTCGAGCCAGTATATACGTCTACCTGGTCCCAAGCCTTGTGCTGTTAGGGCTGTTTACCTATTTTCCCATAATCTACTCGTTCTACCTCAGTCTGCACAGGTGGGACATATTCACGCCGCGGCCCGTGTTCTGCGGGATTGGTAATTATCTCTCCCTGTTCGGGGATGAGGTCTTTTGGCTCGTCATGAGAAACACGGTTGTTTATACTCTCGGGACCATCCCTGTAACAATGACCCTCGCTCTCTTCCTCGCCGTGCTACTTAACGAACGTATGGGTTGGCTGCGAAACGTGTACCGTATCGCATGTTTCTACCCGACGATGATTCCGATGGCGGCTGCGGGCATGCTCTGGGTCTGGCTGCTAAATCCAGGTGTGGGCCTTGTCAACCACTACCTCAGGAATCTCGGGATTCCTACTGTCGAATGGCTTTACAACATGAAGTGGGCTTTGCCGGCCATCATGTTGGTGGCCATTTGGAAGAACTTCGGGTATTTCATGCTTATCTACCTCGCTGGCCTTCAGGGTATACCCGGGGAACTCTATGAATGCGCTGCTATTGAGGGTGCCAACTTCTGGGCCCGGTTGCGCTACATCACGCTGCCACTCTTGGGTCCCACGACGGTTTTCGTTATCACGGTAGGAATAATGAGTTCCTTCCAGGTTTTCGACCTGAGTTATGTTATGACTCAGGGAGGTCCTGCAGACCGCACGAACGTCCTCGTCTACTACATCTATCAAAACGCCTTTCGATTCTGGAACACGGGGCAAGCTTCAGCCTTGACAGTCATTTTCGTGGGCATATTACTCGTTCTAATACTCCTAACCCTTCGTTCTCTGGAGAAGAGGGTGCATTATGAAATATAGCATGTCTGCTCTTGGACCTGGACGTTTCGAGAAAGCCTTTCGCCATATAGGAATACACCGTCTCCATTTGCACCTCATACTGATGCTGGTGTCAAGCGTCACTGTCGCGCCTTACTTGTGGGCTCTCTCTACGTCGCTCAAGCGGCGGGTGGACGTTTTCACGCCAGTGCCTCAATGGATTCCGAATCCATTGTACCTGAAAAACTACAGTCAGGTATTCTCAATGGCTCCTTTTGGGCTATATCTCATCAACACGGTTATTGTTGTCAGTGGGATTCTCCTTGTGCAGATCTTCACTACGACCCTGGCAGCTTATGTCTTCAGCCGGATGAGATTCAAGGGGAGCAACCTCCTCTTCTTCCTCTTTCTCGTCCAGATGATGCTACCGGTGCATGCGATCATCGTTCCAAACTACCTGACCATGCGCACTCTGAGATTGCTAGACACCCGGCTCGCCTTAATGCTCCCATTTTGGGCAAGCGGGTATGGCACCTTTTTATTGCGCCAGGCATTCCGGCAGGTTCCGCGGGACTTTGAAGATGCGGCCCTCATTGACGGTTGTAGCGGGCCGCGGTTCCTGTACAGCGTGCTGGTCCCCCTCGCCAAACCCACCCTTGTTGCTTTCGGCCTGATCAGCGTGGTTACCCACTGGAACGACTTCTACTGGCCGCTCGTGGTCACTGACAGCCCGCAAGTAAGGACGCTCACAATTGGGCTTGCCATGTTCGTTCAACAGGAAAGTGGGGCGGATTGGACGTTGCTTATGGCCGCTACCATCTTTGTGACCGCTCCGCTCATGATCCTGTTCCTCGTCTACCAGCGGAGATTTGTCGAAAGCTTTATGCTTTCGGGTATCAAGGGATAACGCATCGGGGGGTACAAGCGAATTGGGATCCACTGCTCCGTCACGGCGTCATCACAATAACCCAGCGGCAAATGACCGCACGGGCGTTCCGTCAAAAGAGGGAGCCCGTCCTCCACTGACAGCTTTCGAAGGGTACATTCTTGACCTCGACGGAACTGTATACCGGGGTGAAAGACTGGTCCCCGGGGCGCGCGATGTCGTATGCACGCTGCGGGCCGCAGGTAAGCGGGTTGTCTTTCTTTCCAACAAGCCCATCGAGACCCGAACTGATTATGCTGCGAAGCTCACGCGGCTCGGCATCCCGACAGAAGTGGACGATGTCATCAATTCTTCGCTTGTAATGGCACGCTACCTTGCGGATCACGCTCCTGGTTGCCGCGCATACGTCATTGGCGAGGCGCCGCTTGTGGACGAGCTCCGTGGAGCAGGCATAGAGGTTGTCGAGGACCCTGTGGGCTCCGGTACCCGGGTGGAGTACGTTGTCATCGCGTTTGACAGGACGTTCACTTACGCGAAGCTGAACTGCGCGCTCCAGGCTGTGAGGTGCGGCGCCCGGCTGGTGGCTACCAATGCTGACAAAACGTGCCCGGTGGAAGGTGGGGAGATCCCCGACGCTGCCGGAATGATCGGTGCCGTGGAGGGCACCACCGGCCGCAAGGTGGAATTGGTCGTGGGCAAACCTAACCCGATGATGCTTGAAACCGCGTCCAGGCGCCTGGGCTTGAAGCCGAACCAATGCCTCATGGTCGGTGATAGGCTGGAGACCGACGTGTTGATGGGAAAGCTAGCAGGAATGACGACCGCCTTAGTGTTGACGGGAGTAACCCGGAGGGAAGATCTATCGCAAGCACACGTTCAGCCTGACTACGTGCTGGATTCTATAGCAGACATGCTGCAACCTGAATAAGGACGCAAGCAGAGATAGAGTCCTTTGGCGCACTTGACAACCCGGCGGAGCGGACGGGAGATTTGAGAAAGTCCTATCTGCCAGGCCCATTGCTTGGTGCGATGAGGCTTGCTGCAGGTTGGACTTTTATGGTTTCACGGAGGGATGAGGGTTGCACATCCTGAGGGCAGATGTGGCGATCGTCGGAGCAGGGGTGGTGGGCGCTGCTGTTGCCAGGGAGTTATCGAGGTACGACCTTAAGACCGTACTCCTTGAGCGCGAGGCGGAGGCGGCGTTCGGTACGAGCAAGGCCAACAGCGGCGTCCTGCACGCAGGGTTTCACTCAACCCCGGGGTCGCTCAAGGCGTCGCTATGTGTGCGTGGCAACGCTATGTTCGACGAGATTGCAGAGGAGCTCTGCGTGCCATTGAGGCGCAACGGCATCCTGATGGTGGCAAGATCCCAGGAGGAGACCCTTGTCCTTCGAGAGCATTTTGAGCAGGGCCGGCAAAATGGCGTGCCGGGTCTTCTCATGCTCGACAGGGACGAAGCTCGGGCACTGGAGCCGGGGCTTGCGCCGGGGATCGTCGCCGCGTTATACGCCCCCACTGGAGGAGTTGTGTGTCCCTACCAGCTTACGTTCGCCTTGGTCGAGAACGCTGTCGCCAATGGCGTCCGGTTCCTGACGGAGAGCCCGGTTACCTCCATCCACATGCGGAATGGCCGGGTGGTGGCGGTCGAGACGCCGGGGGCTTTGATAGAAGCTGGTTATGTGATCAATGCTGCGGGTCTCTATGCTGATGATGTTGCCAGGATGGCAGGGGACGAGTCTTTTGAGATCCGCCCGAGGAAGGGAGAGGAGTACTTGCTGGACCGGCGTGTGGGAGACATCGTTCGCTCCACGATATTTCCTGTTCCCACGCCTGTATCCAAGGGCATCCTGGTCATTCCGACCGCGGACGGCAACATCATGGTGGGGCCCACGGCGGAGGACACCCGAGACCGAACGGACCTTGGGACGACCCGCTCGGGGTTTGCCGCAGTGTTTGCGGCCGCGCAAGGCATGGTGCCTTCAGTTGCTCCCCGCGACGTCATAGCGTCGTTCGCAGGCCTCCGCGCTGCCTCTTCAGAGGATGACTTCATCATACGCCCATCCTCTGCGGCCAGGGGGCTCATACATGCCGCGGGGATCGAGTCCCCCGGCCTGACGGCTGCCCCGGCAATTGCCGAGATGGTCGTGGAGATCCTGAAAGGTGAAGGGCTCGAGATGCAGAGGCGTCAGGATTTCAACCCTGTGCGCCCTGCTCCTGCGAGGTTCGCTCATAAGTCCCGGGCGGAGCAGGCGAGGCTGATCGCCGCCGACCCCAGTTTCGGGCGCGTCGTGTGTAGATGCGAGACCGTCACCGAGGCTGAGGTCGTGGACGCGATTCGCAGGGGGGCGAGGACCGTCGATGGGGTCAAGCTCCGAACGCGCGCAGGCATGGGCAGGTGCCAGGGAGGGTTCTGCATGCCCAGGGTCATGAGGATCCTCGCGCGGGAACTCGGCATTTCCGTTGAACTGGTTACGAAACGCGGCCGGAACTCACGCATCGCGCCGTACCCGGCGAAAGCCTTGCTGCTTGAAGCCGCGTCCGAGGTTGTCGCTGCGTCCGAGGTTGTCGCGAGGGGGTGAAACCGTTGGAGGGAGAAAGGCGCACGTGGGTGGACGTGGCAGTCATCGGCGGGGGACCCGCGGGCCTTGCGGCTGCGATAGCGGCGAGGCGCCGTGGCGCGGGAAGAGTTGTGGTTGTTGAAAGGGACGTACGCCTCGGTGGCATACTCCCCCAATGTATACACACGGGATTCGGGTTGAAGTGGTTTGGGGAGGAGCTTTCCGGGCCCGAATATGCGAAGCGGTTCATTGAAGAGGCGGCGTCCGTAGGTGTCGAGCCCATGCTTGAAACGATGGTCCTTGAAGTGTCGCCCGAACTCAAAGTGGTAGCGGTTTCACCCAGCGAGGGTCTGATCGTGCTGGAGTGCGGGGCGATCGTGCTTGCCATGGGATGCCGCGAGCGGGCGCGCGGGGCGCTTGCCATCCCCGGCACCCGCCCCGCGGGGATCTTCACTGCCGGCACGGCCCAGCGGCTTGTTAACATAGAAGGCGTCGTGCCGGGGCGCCGCGCCGTGGTGCTGGGCTCGGGCGACGTGGGCCTCATCATGGCCAGACGGCTCACCCTGGAAGGGGTGAAGGTGGAGGCGGTCATCGAGATAATGAGCTACCCCGGCGGCCTTGCCCGCAACATACAGCAATGCCTCCGAGACTTCGGCATCCCCCTCTATTTGGGGCACACGGTTTCCCGAATTCATGGCCTTGACAGGTTGGAGGGTGTGAGCGTGGCGCCCGTGGATGACGCGCAGATGCCGATCTCGGAGAAAGAGTGGTTCATCCCATGCGATGCTCTTTTGCTTTCAGTGGGACTTATACCCGAAAATGAACTATCCGCAGATTGCGGCGTGGTACTTGATCCCGCCACCGGAGGACCGATGGTCACCGAGGATATGGAAACGAGCATAAGCGGCGTTTTCGCGTGCGGGAACGTGGTACACGTACATGACCTGGTGGACCATGTCACCGAGGACGGCATGGTTGCGGGCAAAGCCGCTGCGGCGAGGGCTTCAGAGCGGATGGCCGGGCGACAGACGTCCCGTCTGTTAGGGGAAGTCCGGGCTGGCACCAACGTAAGGTATGTCGTCCCGCAACGATTCGTGCAAGGTGCGCGCGCCGATAGGCTTACGTTTTCACTGAGGCCGCGCTATCCGGAGGAAAACGTCGTGCTCAAAGTGTCTGCCGGTGGGAGGGTTCTGCGCCGACAGAAGAAAGAGAAGGTGCGCCCCGGTGAAATGCTCCAAATAGGTGTTGACGGTCGGTTGCTTGGAGCAGAGGAGGATACCATTACAGTGTCCATCGAGCGGGATTGACTTCCAGCATGCCCGGTCGATTTGCGCTGTGCAGGGGGCGGTCTTGTGGACGAGAGATTTGCAGTAATATGCGTTGTATGTCCTGTAGGCTGTGAAATCACGGTTGCGAATGGAGCGGAAGTCGAGGGGAACAAGTGCGATAAAGGCCGTGAGTACGCACTATCGGAGTACCACGACCCGCGGCGCGTTCTAACCTCCACGGTACGTACGAGCTGTGCGG
>JBFMGS010000038.1:0-22631 GCA_040752635.1 Bacillota bacterium | reverse complement strand
TCCGGATGCCCTTTGCAATCTCCCCGGCTTTGATCGTGCCCCCCGAGACCGTCGCCCTGCCACTATAGGTGCCCCTCGCGCCCCCCTGGCCATTCGCGCCTCCCACACCCTCGAAATCGATGCTCGCCCGCACTTCCCCATCCAGGCGCTCGAGACCCGCAACCACACCCCCCAGAACCGCCTTGCCCGATACCAGTTGCACGCTCCCACTGTACTTGATGGCGTCGGCGAGCGAACCCGAGAAGTCCGCAGTTGCCGAAACCTTGCCGGAGAGCGATCCTATCCCGCCCGGGATCTCAGCCAGATCAACGGATGCGTTCTTGAGGTCCAGGTGTCCGTTGTACTCGAACTCACCGGGCCTGTACTCGAGCGCATCAGACAGGTTCCCCCGGAAGTCTACACTGCCAGCGATGGACCCTGCCGCCGACTTGAGTCCGCCTGGCCCGCCCGCGATTTCCACCGCCCCGCCGGGAAGCGTCCACGACGACTGAAATTGCACCTTGCCGGGGAGCTCCCCTTGGAAGCCTACGCGGCCCTCCGCCGAAACCTCGAGGCGCTTCAAGCCGCGGGGCCCATCCTGGACCCTCACAGCCCCGCGCGAAACGTCCACGGTGCCTTCGCACCGGATGCGCCCGGGATACTCACCCGAGAATATGATTTTCCCCCGCGTGCGGCCCTCGCCCCATCCGGACCCTGCGCCTCCGAGAGAACCCGCCACCCGCAAAGCGCCGTCCTGAAGGTCGATCGCCCCCCTCAGCCTCGCTTTTCCCGGGTATTCCCCGTCGAACTCCAGCGTGCCGTCCGCCCCGGTCTCAAATGACTCCACGCCCTTTCCCCTGGCCGCGACAACGGCCCTCGCATCCGCCAGCCGAACCACCCCCGAGTAGGTGGTAGTACCGCCAGCCGCCCCTGCTATATCCATGGAGCCACTAACGCCGCCGCGAATATACTCCAGCCCCGCGGCCGGATACGTCGCATCCGCCGATCCTTCCAGCACCTTGACTGTACCCCGGTAGCTTTCAATCTTCCCGGCCGAGCCCTCAAATGTGAGCACCACGCCCGCGTCGCCCTCGAAACCGGCCGCCCCAGCTATACGCCCTGTCTTGACCGACGCCTTCGCAGACCGGACCTTGCCTGAATACGTGAGCTCTCCCTCAGGTGAGCGAGCGAACTCCACCTGGCAGCCGAGGTCGCCGGCAATGCGCGCGATCGCAGGCGACAGGCCCTCGGCTACCACCTGGCCTCCGCTCATGTCTAGCCTGCCGTGGATCGCGACGCCCTCGGGTGCCCGCCCGGCGAACGCCACGGCCAGGGCGACCGGGCCGTCTACCTTGAGGCTGCCCGCATCGACCCCAAGAGCGTTTCGCACGGCGTCCCCTGCGGAGAGGCTCGGAGTCTTGAGTTCAGCATGCCCCTCGAACGAGAGGTGTTCTCCCGGCTTTTGCCAGAACTCTACGACCCCCTGCCCGGCTGCGTCGAACTGGCCGAGGCCGCCGACGCCAGTGAAAGCCCCGTCGAACCGCGCCTCTTCAAGCGAGATCGATCCCTTCCCCTGGCAGGCGAAGCCCGAGGAATCCATCTGAAACTCTGACGCCAGATTGACCTTGCCCTTGAGGCTTCGCACGCCCTGCACGACATCTGATGCAGTGAGGGTCGCGCCCCCCACGCTCACGTCTCCCCGCGTCAGGAAGGCGCCATCAGCGCCGGGTCTCACGTGCGCCTCGATGTGGACTGTCCCGCCGGCGAGATCCAGCGGCCCGATCTTCTCGAGGGTTTCGCGGGTCCCGGCGCCGATCCACTTCTCGATTCCGGCGAAAAGCTCAGGCGCATTCCTCTGAAGTTCGCGGATGCTTTCCACAAGTCCCCCAGGAACGCGCCCGGATAACGTCGCGTCGCAGGCAAGAGCCTTTTGAGAGCTATCGTAGCTACCTGTCAGCGTAAGACGCAGCTCCTTCCCGGCCCCGGTTCGGGCGCTGATCTGCCCCACCAGGCTAGCGCCTGCGAATGAGAAGGTCCCGGCTATGTCTTGCAGGGCGAATACGCCCTCGACACCGGGAATTCCGGAGAACTCTAGTCTGCCATCGCGTACGGTCATCGACCCGGCAAACCCGCTGATCCCCTGCCCGGATAACTTGTGGGGCTCGAAGAAGTCACGAGGCCAGATGCTTCCGTCGGGCGCGCGCCCGACGCACAGCACTGGTTCCTCCAGAGTTAAGGAAGTTATCGTTTCAGCAAGCGCCTTGCGGCGAAATACCACATCGAGCAGGGAGTAGTTTACCGTGATCCTTTTGACCGAGAGGACAGGCCCCTCCCCCTCGCCGGGCTTCGCGGGAACAACGACGTCGGTAAGCACGACTGAATCAAGGCCGCCGCTGGATATGGCACCGACTTCGACTTTTCTCCCAACCGCCTGCGAAAGCGCTTCCCGGATCAGGTCGTGCGCCTTTTCCACTGCCGTGCTCTGGATCACGTGAAAGTGCGCATACAGGAGAGATATAGCAACGAGGAGCGCCAGAGCGGTCGCTGTGAATATAACCGTGGAAGTCCTGATGGATCGTAGCATGGCTTGCCCTCCCAGCCAGGAGATAGTTCGACACCTGGACGCGCATTCCTTTATAACACAAGCCCCCGCGCATCGCGCGGGGACGTCCAAATCATGGCGAAGCTGGAACCTGACTCTAGAGCACAACGTCAGGGGGTGGGTCCCGCGTCAGGTGCGGAACCGACCTCCTCTACCTGCAACTCCACTGTGGTTTCGCCTTCGATCACGTAGCCCGTGGTGAGCACGGCTTTGACCAAACCCTTCGACCCGGTACCGGTCCCGGCGCCTTCCCCCCTGTGCGGTTTCTCTTCGCGGCGCGGTAGATCCTCACCCTGACCCGGGCGCCTTGAGCTAACGGGAGACCCCGGCGCGGCCCGGCCGTCCACAGGAGTCGCTTCCTCCCCGGCTGACGCCTCGCCCGGATAGAACTCAACCACGATGTCATTGTTGCGCTCACGCGTCGTAAGTTCTCTGACCAGGTTCTCCAGGCTCTCGGCAACTGTGGGAAGAGCCGACTTCTTGTCGTCGTCTTTAGCGCTTTCCCCAGCAGGCGGAACGCCCCCGCCGCGCACGGCAAGGTACAGCGCCCCGGCAGGTGTTTCCTCTGGGATCCGGATCTGCACAGCCTTGATCTCGGGAATCCCCCTGAAAGGCTGGAGCCTGACCTTCACCTCCACGGTATCGCCGGCCCTCGCCACCTTCGTCACAGCCTCGGCCCGTTCGATGCGGGCTGTCTGCCTGGCCTCCCGCACTTCGAACTCCGCTTTCACGCTGGTCACTTCCACTTCTGCGAACTCGTTATCGATTACTGTAGAGAGGTAGTCGAGCAACTCCCCGATGGAATCCGCAGAGATGTCAGCGGGGCTGTAGAACATGTTGTCCCTCACAACGGGCTCAGGCAGGCCTTTGCCGTGAATCTCAAAGGTCACACGACTCGTGCCGCGGCCGACCCTGTTCACCGCCGCGTCAAGGCACGAAAGGGCGAAAATCCCCGCGAGGTCGGTTGCAAGCATTTCGTCGCGCACGATGTCCGCCCTGAGCGTCCTGGTCGTTCCGGTGTCACGGTCGCGGACGGTCACGTTCACCGGAATCGTGGACGGTGCCTTGTCTAAGTCCACGAGCACGCCGTGTATCCTGTCCTGGACAATCGAGCCGGCGACACCAAGCGGGCTTGCAACTTTGAAGGGCATGACATCCCCTGACACCACATGATGAATCGACGCTCCCGTTGCGAGGTAACCGGAGTTCCCTCTGCCGAGGAGAGAATGGCCGAAGGCTAGCGCCTCGTTGCCCTTCCTGTAGGTTACGGTCCCGATCGCAGTAACAGATACGTCGCCCCTTATGAGTTGAACGCCGATGGCGCTTCCAGGCTCGAGACTAGCCTCGCCCCCGGCAACCTGCGCTCCTCCGCCGCCTCCCTGCACGGCCTTGAGCCCGAACGGCGAAAGCTTGCGCGACAGGCGCTCGAACGCCCGCCTCGGGATACCGCTCGTCATGACGGGAGTCATAACAGGGACCATCACGAGGGTGTCATCAGGCCGCTCTGTCGCGAGATGCGCAGCCTCCTCCGGAGATGCGGCGAGAACCACTCTCCTAACGATGCGGTCTTGCAGCCTGATAGGGCTAGAAAGACGCGCCTGGGCGGGGATGGGCCTCTTTGCAACCGAGAATACCTTCAGCATCTCTTCAATAGGAGTGACAAGCCCGATGTAGTGATCGGCGCTCTCGTAGCCGTACGCAATGGCGCCCAGGAGGCGACCGTTCACATAGACAGGGCTGCCGCTCATGCCTGCAGCTATCCCGCCTGCAGCCTCCACAGTCTTGCCGCCAACGCGGACCAACACCAGATCTCCTGTGGCGGTCTCACCCTTGAGCACGCCCAGGATCTCCACGTCAAACGTGTCTATCCTGGTGCCCTCTACGACGGTTTTCCCGGTGCCTTTCATTCCGGGCTTTACATCGGCAAGGGATATGAACTCTGCGCTCGTCTCCGCCTGTGCTGCAGCCCAGGGGTGACTGCCGCTGAGCGACAGGCCAACCATGCACGTGATCGCCGCAAGAACGAGCAGGGTTCGGCAAAGTCCCGAGCCTCTCGAGCATTGCGTCATATAAGCGTTCTCCCTTCATGTGTCGGCTGCCTTCACGCTAAGGCGGTGGGCAAAAGCGTACGCCGCTTCGGGAAGGTCTGCCGGTGCTCGCTCAAGTCTCATCAGCGCGTCCGGCAGGAGCACGCCCGTACCCCATCGCCAGTCCTCTCGAAGATAGAGGGACGGGTAAGTAAAGTCAGGGCTGGGACGGGGTATTCCCCCTAGTGGGAGCGCCGAATGCGACACCGGCCAGCAAAAGGGCTTCGCGCCCCAAGAAACAGCAGAACCTGTGGTGACTGACTCAAGCTGCCCGATATGATGTCGGCCTAAGGCTCTTGCATGGCAGCGCCTCGCGAGTCCTCCGAGAGCGGCCCTGGCGGCGGCAACTGCGGCAGGCTGGTAAATACGAGGATCGCATCGGCCACCCTTCTTTCCTTTCCGTCGGACGGGGTATTCATTACATAGTCCCGCACTACCATAGTCGAGGAGCCCCCGCCATCGAGGTTCATGGCGTCCTTCGCCCCGAGCTCGATCATGAGATTCGCAAGTTCCTCCAGCGTAACCCCTACGCTGTGATGCGCCTGCCGCCCGGTGACGGCAACCAGCAGGAGTTTGCCGTCGAAAGTCACCCCCGCTGCAGTGCGCGGGGCGCGGCCGCTTGCCACATCGGCCCTGAAGTTCTCCTCGCCTGAAGTGACGCACAACCTCCCGTTTTTCACAAGCCTGGGCCCACCGCCGACGGCGTGGACCACCCCAAGTGCCCGCCAGTCAGGCACAAGGCCGCCCTTCCCGTCCGTGGACACGTTATCCATTAGGATAGTGCCATCTCGAGTTATTCCGAGAGCCGTCCGGTTCATGAGCGGTGGAGCCTTCATGACCTCGTCGATGATTACAAGCCCGAGAGGCGTCCCGTCCGGGGCGTGGAAAACGCCGTTGATGGCGGCTATAGCTCCTTCCCTTGCTGCGATCTCGCTGACTCTCGCGAGACCGAAGCCGCCGTTCGGTCCCGCGAGGGCCGGCCGCACCGACACCGTGGGGTCTTTCACATCGACCTCAAGGACGTCTACGGTGAGCGGCCCGTTCGGGGTGCCCTTGTTTACGACGGTGTAGCGCACACCCCGCGTAACGGTAAGCGCGGCCCTAGTGTCGTACAGCTTGGGCACGTCAACGACGAACCTTACGGGATCTTTGAGCCAGAAGGTCCGCACGTCCGGCAGCGCATAGTTGAAGTCCAGGACGGCCCTCGCTTTACCGTTCTCGGGCGGCGCAACCCTTACCTGGTTTACAGCGATATCGCCGATCACCGAGTCTATCGTCCCCCATACGAAGGTGTCGTCAAAGCTTATCACTACCCTGGGGGGGGTCTTCATCTGCGTCACCTGGTACGAAGTCTCCCCGGTGAGGTTGAAGACGACCCTGACCTTGTCAGGGTAGACGCCGAATCGAACCCCCGTCACCACGGCCTTTGGGTCTGCAGGACCGCGAAGATATACCAGCTTCGCGGAAGAGTCCCACGCAACTTCATATACGCCGGTTATACGTAGGAGTTCGGCGGGCACGAACGGAATACCCGCAGCGGTCGTCGGAGCCTCCGGGAATTCACGGACCTCCCCTGAGGACAGCCTCCACTTCCTCTGGTGCATGAAGATCTCGAGCGCCCCCGTGGGTATGCTGTATGTAAGTCGTTTCCAGGCAGGATCGTACCTCATCGAGATTCCCAGGGTCTCTGCGACGAACGTCGCCGGCACCAGAACGCACCGGCCCTTGAACACCGCCGGGATGGGCAAGGGGGACTGGGATCTCCCTATAAGAAGCCCTGCCTGGCCAAAAACCTCCGGGCTTTCAGCCGTCACGGGCTCCTGCTGTGATTCCTGCTGTGAGTACGCGGTTGCACCAAGGAGCGCAACGATCAAGGAAGCTACGAGAACGCTGCGAACAAGTAGACTTGCCACATGCACACTGCCTTTTCCCCCCGAGATATGCGCAAAACGGACCATCGGTATTCGGAACCTCCCTCCTTACTTCACCTCCTCTTCTCAAGTTCGATATGAAGACACTGTATCCTTCACTGCCATGGATAAACGCCAGTAACAAATTATGGCGGGGCTCCGGACACAAAAAACCGGGTCTGGCCCGCTTTCGGCGACCCTGACCCTGCACCGAGCGACGAAAACCTGGCCCGCAGGGGCAAAAACTGGCCCGCACTGCTAGCCGGACCTGGCCGCCACGATCACGCTGTCCCGGAACCTGTCCAGAGCGTCGAGGATCTCCGCTGTGCCCAGAACCACGCAACTCATCGGATCCTCCGCAATTTGAACGGGGATGCCCGTTTCCTCTGAAAGCAGGGTCGTAAGCCCGGACAGCAAAGACCCTCCGCCGGTGCACACGATGCCCTTGTCAACGATGTCTGCCGCAAGCTCAGGAGGGGTGTGCTCCAGCACGCCCCTCACCCCGTCGATAATCTCTGAAATTGGCTCGGAGAGAGCCTGGAACGTTTCAGCGGACGTGAACTTGATGGTCCTCGGAAGGCCAGTGATGAGGTCGCGCCCCCTGATCTCGGTCGATGCCCCCTCCCCCCGGGGGTACGCCGATCCAATCTGGATCTTCACATCCTCGGCTGTCCTCTCCCCTATCATCAAGTTATACACTTTCTTGATGTACCTGACGATAGCTTCATCGAACTTGTCGCCGCCCACGCGGCGGGATTCCGTTACTACAATGCCGGATAGCGAGATCACCGCGATGTCGGTCGTGCCTCCGCCGATGTCCACGACCATGCAGCCGGAGGGCTGGGAGATATCGAGGCCCGCCCCGATGGCCGCGGCCATCGGTTCTTCGATCAGGAAGGTCTGCCGGGCGCCTGCCTGCATCGTGGCCTCGAGCACCGCGCGGCGCTCCACTCCGGTTACCCCGGCAGGCACGCATATCACCACCCTCGGGCGTATGAACATGTGCCTGCCGCAGGCTTTGGTCAGGAAATGACGCAGCATGGTTTCGGTGATATCATAGTCGGCTATGACCCCGTCCTTCATTGGCCGGATGGCCACGATGCTGCCGGGCGTTCTCCCGATCATCCTGCGGGCGTCTTCCCCCACGGCGAGAACCTTTCGAGTGTCGCAGTCCAGAGCGACAACGGAGGGCTCGCGGATGACCACCCCTTTGCCTTTCACGTATACTTTTGTGTTGGCGGTCCCGAGATCTATCCCGACGTCCATGGAAAGCCCGAACATGGGAGAACTCCCCCCAAACATCCGCCGTGCAGGAACAAAGCGCCCCAGGTGCTACCAGGGGGCTTATCCACCATCCAAATAAGAGAAAAGTTACCGCAGAGTAGATTCTACGTGTCGGGAGGATCTCCTCCCCAAGGCAGGCATCTACTTCTTCTTCTCCCGGTACTTCTTACGGGTCGCTTCTCCCCCTCGGATATGCCGCTCGGCTTTGTTCTGCTCCAGCACGCGCTTTACCTTCCTGGAGAGCGGCTTGCTTATCATCGGTAGCCTCTCTGTGACATCCTTGTGGACCGTGCTCTTGCTCACATTATACATCTTGGCTGCCTGGCGGACGGTGGACTTGGTTTCTATGATGTGGCCGGCTACATCAAGCACCCGACGCCGGATGTAATCTCTCATCTCGACTGCCCCCCTGCCCCCGGTTTAATACAATGTATATGCGGGGAGCAGCGAGATATGTCAAGCCCCGCCCCAGCAGGGCAACGTGTTTACAGGAAGTCCCGGGGATCTTGGGCCTTGCCCGCTCGAATCACCTCAAAATGAAGGTACGACCCCGATGTAACCCCTGATGACCCTGTCCTGGCAATTGATTGGCCCTGGGCAACCTGGTCTCCCGGGCTCACTGAACTCGACCCGAGATGCCCGTACTTCGTGCACGTGTCGCCGCGGTGCTCTATGAGAACATACAGGCCAAGCTCGCGGTCGGTACCTACCTCGAGCACCTTGCCGGAGAGTGCGGCCTTAACGGGAGTACCGTCGGCGACGCCGATGTCGATCCCCGTATGGTAGCGCCAGTCTGCAAACACCGGGTGCTTCCTCCACCCGAATTCCGAGATTATGCGGCCTTGCACGGGCATGAGCATCTTTTCATCCCCTGGAGGCCTTACTGCCTGGGGGCTCGCCGGACGGGGCGTCGTGGCCTGACGCGGGCTCAACATCGGCGTGTCGGATGAAGGCTGTGACGGCGAGGACGCCCGCGTACCCGCATCGGTGGCCACTGCCGGCACGGGGCCGACCACCCCCGCTCCTTCGCCGCTTGCGACGTCGGGCGCACTCTCACCACCGGCGGCTGGAGGCTCGCCATCGCGGCCCACGGGGGCTTCGGGCGCGGTCCCCGCCTTATCCTCGCCAGCCCCGCGAAAATCACCCGTTCCTGCCTTTGCGTCGTTCCCCGGGCTCTGGCCGGAGGGGCGAGTTCCCTGCTTATTCACGCTTATACGTTCGATCGTCACAAAGTCGCGGGGCGAAGCGGGCGGCACGGTCGTTCTGCCAAGCGCGAGCCCCAGCCCGAAGGCAAGGCCGGCAACGACGGTCACTATGAGAGCTTCTCTCGAAGGCATAGCCCTCGACAACACGGCCCCTGCGGTCGCCCACCCGCGCCGTAGGCCATCCACCATCCTCCCGGCCAAGGTGCGCAAACGCGTCCAGGATTCTGCTCGGGCTAGTTTTCTTTTCCTTCCCCTGATCCTTCCCTCCATAGCATCACCCCGGCGTATATTCTCCCCACTTGTTTCCTGCCTATGCAAATCCTTACCACGGCGGGCCGCGCCGGCCGCCGGGCACGCTGCACGGGAGGTCATCAAACCGCAGGTGTTTGGGAGAGTTGCCAGGTTCTGGCTAAGTCAGGGTTCAGAAATCTTCCCGGCTTTGGGAACGGTTCGCTTAGTGAAAAGTGGCTAACTTAGCGGCCTGGCAATGGCTTAAGGTAGCTGACGACCTCTGTGCCGGTGTAGTAATGCTTGAGGATTTCGGTGCATGTCTTTCCGGCTTGCGCCATGGCCTGGGCCCCGTACTGGGACATCCCCACGCCGTGACCAAACCCGGTCGTCGTGAAGTAGACCTTATCGCCTGCCACCTGATAGGTGAACTTCGTCGAACGAAGCCCGAGGATACTGCGAAGGGAATACCCGCTTACGACTTTGTCGCCGATCTTGACCTCCTTCACCCTGCCTGCTCTTGATGCGCTCAGGATCTCAATGGGTCGGCTCATCTTTTCGTCCGTGACGACCTGCACGTCCTTTCCTGCAACCTTGTAACTGGTGACTTTCCTCTGTCTTAACTGTACCCCGAACTTCTTCTCGAGCTCATCTATGCTAAACCCGACGCGCTCCTGGAAGCTTGGCTCCCGCGCTTCGAATTCAGTGGATACGGCTCGCAGATACGGGACGGCGGTGGACCACACCTCTTCGGAATTGTCCGTCGATCCGCCGGAAGCCGCATGATAGTATGCTTCGATGAGTTTGCCCTGATATGTGACGACCATTCCAGCCGTTGACTCCACAGCGTTCGCGATCCTGCGGGCGCACCTGTAATATTCGAGATAGCTGAGCCTCTTGCGCAATTCCTCCGGGGATATCCACGCCTGGCAGTGCTCGTGGTCGGTACATACGTCAGCCCCGGGGTGGGCCGAACAACCGGCGCCGCCGTAGCTCCTCATCTTCTTCAATACGAAAGTGCGGGCGGCTATAGCCTGGGCCTTGAGCGCTTCCAGGTCGAACGATGCTGGCATTTCCGCCGTCACGACGCCTCTGACGTAGTCTTCAAGAGGCATCTCGACGATCTTCCCGGCTGCGGTGATAAAGACCCTAACGTTGAGGCCCTCGACCTCCTGCCCGGGCCGGGCGCCGAAGTCGCACCCTCGCACGAGCACGGACGGAACCACGAGGACCGCAAGAATGCAGAATGCGACGGAGAAAACCACGGCCCGATCCACAAAGCACCGCCCCCTACCGAAAACAGCCGCTTGTCTATGGTCCCTGACCTATCCATACTCGGGTAAAGAGCGAAATAGAACACCCGGCTGCGCCAGCAACCGGGTGCAACACATCTGATTCTTCCACTGATGCTTCGTCTGTGCCCGCTTCCGTTCGGTGAATACGATTGCTTTCACTCGGGGTTACGACTGCTTTCACTCGGGCAGTTACGACGCGCTCGCCGCGGCGATACCAGCCTCGCCGGCCCGCCTTACGACAAACGCCCCAAGTGAGCTGAGCTTCCTTTCGATGGACTCGTATCCCCGGTCAATATGCTCGACGCCGAAGATCTCCGTTTCCCCGTGCGCCGCAAGCGCAGCGATGACGAGAGCAGCCCCGGCCCGCAGGTCGGTCGCCCTGACCGGCGCCGCCGATAGTGCACCTATGCCCTCCACCAGTGCCGACCTGCCATCGATTTTGATCTTGGCCCCCATACGGATGAGCTCGTCGGCGTGCATGAACCTGTTCTCGAACACCGTTTCAGTGATTAGACTCGTTCCTTCTGCTATCGAGAGAAGGGCCATGAACTGCGCCTGAAGGTCCGTGGGAAACCCCGGGTACGGCATCGTCTTGACATCGAGGGCTTTGGGGCGCGACATGGCGCGAATATGGAGGCTGTTCCCTTGTTCTTCGATGGTGGCTCCCGCCTCCCGAAGCTTGGCTATGACTGCAGTGAGATGCTCCGGCACTACATTCTCAACGACCACGTCTCCACCGGTGATCACAGCAGCCGCCATGTAAGTACCGGCTTCAATACGGTCGGGAATGATTGTGTGGCTTGCCCCGTGAAGCTCCGGCGTGCCTTCAATTCTTATGACGCCGGTGCCCGCACCCTTGATACACGCCCCCATGGCGCCGAGGAGATTCGCAAGGTCAACCACCTCCGGCTCCCGGGCGGCGTTTTCGAGGATAGTCGTGCCTTCGGCGAGAGACGCAGCCATCATGGCGTTTTCGGTCGTGCCCACGCTGGGGTAATCCAGGTATACGCGTGCCCCTTTGAGCCTGCCCGGGGCCACCGCCTCGATGTAGCCATTGCCCGTCGTAAGCTCTGCACCCATCGCAGCAAATACCTTGAGATGCAGGTCGATGGGCCTTGTTCCTATGGCGCAGCCGCCCGGCATAGGCATCCTCGCTGCACCAAACCGCGCAAGCATCGGGCCGGCTGTGAGAAAAGATGCCCTCATCCGGCGCACCAGGTCGTACGGTGCTTGCCTTACGGCTACGCCGAGAGCGCGAAGCCTAACCCGGCCCGGACTGATGTTCACAGACGCGCCTAAGCTGCTCAAAAGCTCGCACATTGTATCAACGTCATCCAGGGCAGGCACCCCGGAGAGCATCACTTCGTCACTGGTGAGAAGCGCCGCCGCTATGGCGGGTAGAGCCGCGTTCTTCGCACCACTTGCACTGACCCGGCCCGCAAGCCTCACCCCACCGCGGATGAGGATACTATCCAAGCGGTTTCCTCCCCTCCGAGCAACCCGGGCATCGAAGCTGCTCAAGCCGCCAAAAACCGGTTCTCAGCAGCCACGTCCAGAGTGTAACACCGGCAGCTTCCGGCTTCAACTGGAAACTCGCTCCTTGCTCCCCAATTGATGACACTGCGGCGCCCGGATCATCCGCGGAAATCCTCGGGGCGTTCTGAAATGAGGCCGAACCTCCACAGGATCGCGTTCAGAATGCGCTCTGCGGCTCGCCCGTCTCCATACGGGTTCGGAGCGTTCGCCATGCGAGCATACGCCTCCCGGTCCTCCAGCAGCACCTTTGCCGACGACATAATGCGCCTCCTATCCGTGCCCGCAAGGACTAGAGTGCCGGCCTCCAGGCCTTCCGGCCGCTCCGTCACATCGCGGAGCACTATGACAGGCTTGTCGAGCGATGGAGCTTCCTCTTGGAGACCGCCTGAATCTGTGAGCACCAGGTAAGACCTCTTCATGAGGGCAACCATCGTTTGGTAGTCCACGGGGTCTATGAGGTGAACCCGGGGGGCGCCCCCCAAGACGTCCTTGACAACCGCCCTAACAAGGGGGTTCATGTGGACCGGAAATACGATCTCCACATCGGAATAGGCGTCTATTAGGTCCTTCAGGGCAAGGCAGATCTGACGCATGGGCTCGCCAAGGTTCTCGCGGCGGTGCGCTGTGACAAGAAGGACCCTCCTGTGTTCGAAGTCAACGGACGCGAGCACGGGATCTGTGAACTCATGCGGCCGGCAAGCCACGTCAAGGAGCGCGTCGATCACGGTGTTTCCGGTGACGTGTATCGCCTCGGCGGGCACACCCTCAGAAACCAGGTTCCTCCTGTGATTCTCGACAGGGGCAAAATGGATGTCGGCGAGACACCCCGTAAGCCGCCTGTTCATCTCCTCGGGAAAAGGGAAATACTTGTTGTGAGTCCGCAGGCCGGCCTCAACGTGCCCAACCTGCACATGGTGGTAGAATGAGACCAGGCTCGCCGCGAACGTGGTCGCAGTGTCCCCGTGGACCAACACGAGGTCGGGCTTTTCCTTCATCATCGGGTCTTCAAGCCCGGACAGGGCGCGCACCGTTACCTCCGAGAGCGACTGCCCTTCGCGCATTATGTCGAGGTCGTAATCGGGGACGATGTTAAACAAGGCGAGCACCTGATCCAGCATCTCCCTGTGCTGGGCGGTCACGACTATGGTAGAAGCGATCTCGGCACAATCCCGAAGCTTGCCCACAACGGGCGCCATCTTTATGGCTTCCGGACGTGTTCCGAACACCGCCATGACCTTCTTTTTCGGCATGGAAGGCCTCCTTCGACGTATCTCGCGCCTCAAGGGGTGAATACCATAATCTGTGCACAGACTTGGCCTGGCCTCCCAGGCTATCGGTGGTGAGCCTGTGTACTGGTGCGCGTACGGGCAGGTACGCGGCGAGCGATGGCTGCAAGAAAAGCTCCGAGGATTATCGCGCAGGCCAGGTATATGGTGGTCACCGTACGCACGCGGGCCATCATCACGGCAAGAGATGCCAGCACCCCGCTGAGGAGGTAAATGAACACCACGGCGCCCCGGTGTGAGAACCCCTTCGCAAGGAGCCTGTGGTGGAGATGCTCCCTATCAGCCTGGTAGAACGGGGTACCGTTGTGAACCCTGCGTGCGATGGCGAATGCAGTATCCAGGATCGGCACTCCGAGGGTGAACATAGGGATTACAAGAGCAATGGTGGCGGCGCCTTTCAAGGCGCCCTCCACTGACACCACTGCAATGGCAAATCCCAACGACATGGCGCCTGCGTCGCCCATGAAGATCTTGGCGGGATTGAAGTTATAGGGCAGGAACCCGACCGCACTTCCGGCGAGAGCGATTGCCAGTGTGGCTGCAAGCGCCTGACCCCTCGCCGCCGCAACGACAAAGAGGGCGATAGAGGCGATGGACGATACGCCCGCCGCAAGGCCATCGAGCCCGTCGAGGAAGTTGACGACGTTTGTCATGGCCAGGATCCAGAAGAAGGTCAGCGGGATACCCCACCGGCCGAGGTATATCATCCCCGGGCCAAAGGGATTCGTCACGAATTCTATCCGCACGCCGAGGTAGACGGCTAGAGCGGCGGCCACGATCTGGCCGAGGAACTTGGGCAGGGGCGCGAGGTCGCGGATGTCATCGCGAATCCCAACAATGAATACAACAGTCAACCCTGCGAGGAGCCCCAGGAGGTCATATCCGAGGCCGGCGCGGTGCAAGACTGTCACCACAAACGCAATGAAAATGGCAACGCCGCCTAAGACCGGCATGGGTTGCCTGTGGACTGTTCTCGAGTTCGGCATGTATACCAGCCCCGCTCGCAAAGCCACCGCGCGTACAACCGGGGTTAGGATGAGGGAAATCGCGAGCGCTTCGACAAAGACGGGAACATAGGTCACCATAGTAAGGTTCACACTTCCTCTCCACACGGAACCCGAAGTCGCAGGCCCGACCCCAGATCGGGCCTCGTGACATAAGGAAACCAGCTAGAACCCCATTCGCTCCCAATTCTAACCCGGGGGCACCAGCGTGTCAAGGCAGTACGAAACGGCGCGTTTTCACATCCGCCTCGCGCAAAATGTCGGCTGCAAGTTGATCCGGGTACTCACCGTGATAGACTATCTCCGAAATACCTGCATTCACCAGCATCTTCGCGCACAGCACGCACGGCTGGTTTGTACAGTATACAGTCGCGCCTCTGATGCTTATGCCATGGAGCGCCGCCTGGATGATAACGTTCTGCTCGGCGTGAAGCCCCCTGCACAGCTCGTGCCTCTCCCCCGACGGCACGTCCCATTCGGTTCGTAGGCACCCGACCTCGCCGCAGTGAGCAAGCCCCGAAGGCGCACCGTTGTAACCGGTTGCAAGAATACGCCTGTCCCGTACGGCGATCGCGCCAACCTGTCGGCGTAAGCAAGTCGAGCGGCTTGCGACGATCCTCGCAATCTCCATGAAGTACTCGTCCCACGATGGCCTTGCGTTCGATCGGCTCAACGTTGTCCGTCCTTTCCCTGGAGCCCGCCGACAATGCAGTCTGGCGCCCCATCCGGTACAGCCTGCCTGGTATGGCACCTGCAGAGCGAGTCTCCCGTTCCGACCGCTCCGGAATCTAAAACACACCAGTGGTTTGACAGGGGCATTCTCATATCAGGAAGCATCGGAGCAGACTAACAGCAAACCGTCGGGCTCGCACGACCTGTCACTTGGTGCCGAACAGCCTGTCGCCGGCATCTCCAAGACCCGGGACTATGTAGCCGTGGGAATTCAACCGCTCGTCTATGGCCGCGGTGTAGATGTCTACGTCAGGGTGGTGCTGCTGCACCATCTTGATGCCTTCGGGCGCAGCTATGAGCACCATCAGCTTGATGTTGCTGGCGCCTCGGTCCTTGAGGAATCTGATGGCGCTGGTTGCGGACCCGCCTGTCGCAAGCATCGGGTCTACAACTATCAGGTCCCGCTCAGGCACATCCGGCGGGAGCTTGCAGTAGTAATCGACCGGCTGCAGAGTCTGGGGGTCGCGGTAGATTCCAATATGCCCTACCTTTGCGGCAGGTATGAGCCTGAGCATGCCGTCGATCATCCCGAGGCCTGCCCTGAGAATGGCTATGATCCCGACTTTCTTGCCAGCTATGACCCTGGTCTTCGCAGTGCCAATCGGGGTCTCGACCTCTGTGTCCTCAAGCGGAAAGTCCCTGGTTACCTCGTATGCCATGAGAGTCGCAACTTCGCTGACGAGGTCTCGAAAGTCCTTGGAGCCGGTGTTCTTGTCTCTGATGAACGTGAGCTTGTGCTGAATGAGAGGATGATCGATCAGCTGAACCCTGGACATTCTTATTCTCCCTTTCTCGCTTCCCCCAGCATGATCTTGTCCACACGGCGGGCGTGCCGCCCGCCTGCAAACTCGGTTGTAAGGAATACCTTCGTGATCTCGCGCACCAGTTCCTTTCCGCATATCCTGGCTCCGAGGGCCAGGACATTTGCGTTGTTGTGTTCGCGCGAAAGCCTTGCGCTCTCAACATCTCCGGCGAGCGCCGCGCGCACCCCCGGCACCTTGTTCGCCACGATGGACATCCCTATGCCTGTTCCGCATATGAGGATACCCCGGTCAAACCGCCCTGCGGCGACTTCCTTCGCTACCTGGTAACCTATGTCAGGATAGTCCACCGGCTCGGCGGACGGTGCCCCGAAATCCTCAACCTCCATCCCGAGGGATCGGATATACTCTTTAAGGTCCTGTTTCATCTCAAAACCCGCATGGTCACTGCCGATGGCGATTCTCACAGGCGCTGCATCTCCTCGTTTCATCCACTCTTGACTGTTCCTACTCCTCGTCAAACTGAGTCCCCATTGAACTAAGCTCTCATTAAAATGAGCCGCTGGCACCGGCGCCCCGGCCGGGATCCCCTGCAGCCCATCAGACCATCGGCTTCCGGCACCATGGCTTCTAGCGCAGGTCATCCATTTCTACACGCGCTCTACTCTGTCCTGCCAGCCTCCTCCGACGTCTCCTGCTTTTTTTCAGAGGTGCTCCCGGCAGACCTATCCTTGATCCGCCTTATGACGCGCTCAATGGACCTGCCGATATCCTTCGCCGTCGCGCGGTACACGTCAATGGACCTGCCGAACGGATCAGGGATGTCCGGGCCGAACTCATCTGAAAGCCCTGCAAACTCGTTTAGAGTCATGACTTTGCCTTGCAAGGATGGGTAGCGCAGAAGCACGGCCTGCTTGTGGGCCGAGGTCATGGTCAGGACAAGGTCGGCGTCTTTGAGGATCTCGTCTGTTAAGAGTCGCGCACGGTGGGAAGCGATGTCGAGGCCAAGCTCCTTCATGGCCGCGATGGCGTTCGCCGACGCAGGGTCGCCCTCGTTTGCGTAAATCCCGGCGGAAACCACGCTCACACCGTCGGACGCGCCGCCGAACTCATCCGCAAGCGCCTTGCGCAGCATAGCCTCGGCCATTGTGCTCCTGCACGTATTTCCGCTGCACACCAGGACAATCCGCCGGGGAAGGATCATACGCCTAAAAGCCCCTCAATTCGTGGCTTGCCGCGGGATCTTTGGCAATCTCTCCGTGTCTTATTGTACCAATTATACCAACTGATAACCGGCGGCGCCAGGTCGATCTATAGATAACCAACTCCGAAGTTGAAACGATGTCCAGGCGCACCGTAGGCGCGCTCCGTGTGTATATCCTCCACGCCGAACGCAACTACTGAGTTCGAGCTGTTGAGAGCGTCACTCCACTGAGCAATACGGCACGCCTGCTATATCCGATCGACGCCCGAAGTCTCGCAAACTCTCAGAACCCGCCCTCCAGCGGCGCGGCGAAGGCGGTTCATGATCGCAAACCCCAGGCCCACCTCCTCGAAGCCCTCAGCGAGTATGAGGTCAACCGGATCCGCGTCGAACGCCCGCAGGGTGTGGAACAGGGCAGCCGCAACGGTCGAGAGTTTACGCTTTGAACCTACCGCACGTACCGCATCCGCACGGTCCGAATATAGCTTCCAGGTCTCAGATGAACACATAACCCCCACCTTCAGCCCTCTCTCGTGGCAGCCGCGGATTTCCTCAAGTATTCGCCGAGCTACGGCTTTGGATTCGCCTTCGACGAGGATGAGGGGGGCCTTCGGAGCATAATGTGAATACTTCATCCCCGGGGACGGTGCCGGCCCGCTCGACGCTGCGGCAACATCTCCGGACGCGACCGCGACGGTGCCGAGCACCCCTCTGAGCTGTTCAAGCGTTGTGCCGCCAGGTCTTAGAACTCTCGGGGGGCTGGAGGTCAGATCGAGGACGGTGGACTCCACTCCGATGGGAGTCGGACCGCCGTCGAGGACAAGATCGATCTTGCCAGCAAGATCTTCGATGACGTGTTCGGCCGATGTGGGGCTCGGCCTGCCTGACACGTTGGCGCTGGGAGCGGCGATGGGTGCGCCTGATTCGGCGATGAGCATGAGGGCTATGGTGTTATCCGGCATCCGCACTCCGACAGTAGGAAGGCCGGCGGAAACCGCATCGGGCACCTCCGGCTTCTTCGGCAACACGAGGGTGAGAGGACCAGGCCAGAACGCGTCGATTAGCCTTCGCGCGGAAGAAGGGATCTCAGACGCCACGAGGCAGACGCCCTCGGGCTCTGCAACGTGAAGTATAAGGGGGTTGTCCTGAGGCCTTCCCTTGGCGACGAATATCTTCTCCACGGCGTCGCCGCGCAGTCCGTCAGCGCCCAGCCCGTACACGGTCTCGGTCGGGAAAGCCACCAGGCCCCCTCCACGGATTATGGCGGCCGCCCGCCGGATGGCCGCTATATCCGGGTTGCCCGGGTCAAGGCGCACTACTCTGGTGCCGCTCGTTATGGCGTCGCGCTCGTCCACCATTCCCTCTCCTACAGACTCGCCGGGCGCTACTATAGATGAGCAACCCCGAAGTTGTGAATGACCGACTTGAGGCTCTGCTTCCAGCCAGGTCCGGCGGGAAGGTGGCAAGAGACTTGCCACCTCGCTCCGTCATGTCACCGTCACACCATCCAAAGTGAGCGAACGAATCGATGCCAGCACGCACCTTAGGGCAGTATGATTGAACTTCTAGCTTGGTCATCTGTAGTATGCGATAACCACCCGCGGAATTCCTGCATAGTCCCGAACTACATCGGTGGCCCCATATCTGAACTTGTCCGTGGCGAGGCACCTCACGTTCTCCGCCTGATCGTGACCCACCTCGAGCGCCACGAACCCTCCCGGCGCGAGGTAGACCCGCGCGCCGTCCAGGATCGCCCGGGAGAAATCAAGGCCTGCCTCCCCGCCTGCCAGCGCTAGGGAGGGCTCCTTCGCCACTTCCGGCGGGAGGTTCGCCATCATCCGCCGCGACAGGTACGGTGGGTTGCTCACAACCGCCTCTACCTTGCCTTCGAGGCCGCGCCCTGCGAGCGGCGAGAGCAGATCTCCCTCGAGGAACTCGATCCTGTCGCCAACTCCGTTTCGCCTTGCGTTTTCACGTGCCACCCTAAGCGCATCGCCGGAGATATCCACGGCAATCAGGGACACGTTCCTTACGAATCTTGCGATGCTCACGGCTATTGAGCCGCTACCTGTGCCGATGTCTGCGACGATGGCCGTCGGGGCGCCCCGGGCGCGGCTTTTCAGCCGGTCTATCACTGCTTCAACCAGCGTCTCCGTTTCGGGCCTCGGGATAAGCACGTTCTGGTCCACGAGAAACTCAAGTGACATGAACTCTTTCTTCCCCGTTATGTACGCAACAGGCAGCCTGGTGAGCCGCCGCTCCAGGGCTGCCTGGTATGATGCGTATTCATCCGGTTTGAGCCGGCGCTCGGGGTGAGCGTACAGGTATTCGCGCCGCGTCCCGAGGACGTGCGCCAGCAGCACCTCCGCGTCCAGCCGCGCCGTGGGGATCTCTGCCTCGCGCAGGCGCGCCGTGGCCACCCGCAGCGCCTCACGTACTGTGAACATTCCCACAGGCTCAGCCAATTCTCTTCAGCCTCTCGCTTTGATCAACGGTGATGAGGCCGGTGATGATCTCATCGAGGTCCCCTTCGAGTACCTGGCCGAGCTTGTAGAGGGTGAGACCTATCCTGTGGTCCGTCACCCGGTTTTGCGGGAAATTGTAAGTTCGAATCCGTTCGCTCCGCTCGCCTGTGCCGACCTGCATGCGCCTTGCCTCGTCGACCTCGGCTTTCTGCTCACTCTGGAACTTGTCGAGAAGCCGGGCGCGCAGCACGCGAAGGGCCTTCTCCTTGTTCTTGAGCTGCGATTTCTCATCCTGGCAGGTGACCACCATCCCCGTCGGGAGGTGGGTTATCCTCACAGCCGAGTCCGTGGTGTTGACGCTTTGCCCACCGTGCCCGGTCGAACGGTATACATCTATCCTGAGATCTTCAGGCCTTATCTCCACCTCGACTTCCTCCGCTTCCGGAAGGACGGCCACAGTAGCAGTGGACGTGTGGATACGCCCGCCAGCCTCAGTGGTAGGGACGCGTTGCACCCTGTGCACGCCGCTTTCGTATTTGAGTCGGCTATACGCGCCGCGCCCCTGGACGGAGAGGATCACCTCTTTGAACCCGCCGAGATCGGTGGGGTTGGAGCTCATGATCTCCATCTGCCAGCCGTGCTGCTCGGCATACCTGGAATACATCCGCATAAGGTCCGCAGCGAACAGGGCAGCCTCCTCGCCGCCCGTGCCAGCCCTGATCTCCACGATCACGTCCTTTTCATCGTTAGGATCCTTCGGGAGGAGCAGGATCCTAAGGTCTCTTTCAAGGCGCACTTCATCCGCCTTCAGCCTCTCGAGTTCGGCCTGCAAGAACTCGTGGAGCTCCGCGTCCGTGCCCGCGTCGAGCATATCCCTGGCTTCTTTGATCTCGGCGCGGGTCTTCTTATACTGCCTGTATTTCGTGACTATATCCTCGAGGCTCGCATGAGCCCTGGCTGACTTCTGGAATCTCTCCTGGTCGGCCACAACCTCGGGGTCAGCGAGCATTCCCTCGAGCTCCTCGTAGCGCTGCTCGAGCGCATCAAGCCTGTCCAGCACTTCATCTCACCCCCTTCACGGAAACCGCTGACCTCCAGCCTCTGTTTCTAAGCCCTATCGGCCTCGAGCACGTTCTGCAACGCGGCGATGGCAACCTGGATCTGGGCGTCATCAGGCTCGCGGGTCGTCAGCTTCTGCAGCCACAGTCCGGGCGCAATGGCCCACTGCACCACTTTGGGCGGATTGCGCTTGCCTGCGAGCTTGATCACTTCATATGATACCCCCGTGACCACCGGCAGAAGCGCAAGCCGGGTGACTATCCTCATCACCAGCGTGGTCCTGCCCAAAAGGGAAAACACGACCACCATAATGACCATCACGATAAGCAGGAAGGCCGTGCCGCACCTGGGATGAAGTGTGGTGTGACGCCTCGCATTCTCAACTGCAAGTTCCTCTCCGGCCTCGAAGCTGTGAATAACCTTGTGCTCAGCGCCATGGTATTGGAACACCCGGTGTATGTCTCTCAGCTTCGACACCACCAGAATATATCCGAGGAATATGAGGATCCGGAACAGCCCCTCCGCCAGGTTCACCGCAACAGGGTTGTGCAGCCACCTCTGCAAGAAGGCCGCAACGACGTTTGGTAGCACTATGAACAGCCCAACAAAAACCGCAAGGGACGCAAGCAGCGTCAGCGTAAGCTCCCAGGGCTTCAGCTTCTCCTCCTCGTTCTCGCCTGACGCCTGGTCCGCCGAGAACATGAGGGCCCGGATGCCGATAACGAGCGTTTCGATGAACGCAACCGCCCCGCGCACAAACGCCAGCCGAAGGATAGGGTACTTCGTGGCGAGAGTCCCGATAGGCTGCCTCTCGACAACGACACCCTGGTCGGGCCGCCTGACCGCTATGGCCACACTTCGCCTGCCCCGCATCATCACGCCTTCTATAACTGCCTGGCCGCCGTAGAAGAACTCCTCGCTCAAACAACACGCGCCTCCTTGCCGGGCACTACGTGGCACCGGCGACATCTGGCCTGGTAAGCCTCTTTCGCGCCCACGAGCACGATGGGGTCGTGGAAACTTGCAGGCGTGCCGTTGATGATTCGCTGGCTGCGCGTGGCAGGCGCCCCGCATATTTCGCAAATTGCGTCCAGCTTGGTGATGTGGTCGGCGATGGCCATAACCTTTGCTACTTGCATGAACGGCTCGCCGCGAAAGTCCATGTCGAGCCCTGCAACTACAACGCGCACGCCATCGTTTGCAAGGCCGTCACACACATCCACTATCGCGTCGTCGAAGAACTGGGCTTCATCTATGGCCACCATGTCAGCAACACCCGCGGCGGCGCGGAGGATCTCCACCGCCTTGTCCACAAGGATTGCATTAACCTTGCCTCCGGCGTGCGAGCTTATCTGGTCGGCCGAGCACCTGTCATCTATGGCAGGCTTGAAAACCAGCACTTCAATACCTGCGATTCTGGCCCGCCTTATCCTCCGGATGAGTTCCTCGGTCTTGCCGCTGTACATTGGTCCCACTATTACTTCAATCTGCCCAAGGTCCCCTGTCTTACGCACCGCAATACCCCTTTGCACAAAAACAGAGCCTGTGGCTCTGCTTTCATCGTGCCCGGCTCTGCCCGTTATTGCAGGCCATGCCTTCTCTTGAACCGCTCCACCCGGCCGCCGGTGTCAACTATTCTCTGCTTGCCGGTGAACATCGGGTGGCACTTGGAACATATCTCAACTCTGAGGTCCTTGCGGGTTGACCCGACCTCAAACTTCTCGCCACAGGCGCACGTCACTGTGGTGATGTGGTATTCCGGATGTATTCCCTTCTTCAACTGGCTCACCTCCTGACAACCCTGGCTTACCGTCAACGGCGTCATTATAGCACAAAGGGCCTGCCCCATCAACTGCCTGCACATCCGCGTACCTGTCAAGAGAAAGTAGGTAGAGACCTCACACGAATATACGTTTGGATTATCTCTCTCCCCAAAGCCGGGGATTGTTCTAACGGCGGCACCGAGAAGATGTCCCTCAATCCGCCTCCAGCAA
>JBFMGS010000037.1:0-24178 GCA_040752635.1 Bacillota bacterium | reverse complement strand
CGGTTCCTGAGAACTCAATCCAAAATGCTGACAGGTGCCCCGCTCAGGGGAGAATAGGGAAGAGGCAACAGGAGCATAGCCCTGTAAGCCCGCGGTTCCCGCCACTGTACCCGGTGAGCAACCTGATTCGGCCACTCTCGGTCTCCGTGGAGCGATGCAACGCAAGACAGCTCGCTCCGGAAAGACGAGGGGAAGGCCCAGGGCACATGCGATGACCCGGAAGCCAGGAGACCTGCCTGCCAGCTTGGCTTGTTACGCCTTCGGTGAAAGGGAGTGGCAGGTTGTTCGGTTGTGAGCAAGAAGCCCCGGCTGAAGGTCGGGGTTTTGCTGTCTTACATGGCACTGCGCATATGTGCCGGGGTGCCACTCGGTGCGGTGGTGCGTTAGCGGGCGCGGACCCGTTCGATATGAGTCTCGTTACGAAACGTCCACGTTCCGAACGGTGTCGCGATCCCACCTGTATTGTCCAGAAAAGGCTGGGCTACGTAACGACGGCGAGGGCGGGTGGAATTCGCGAATCCTTGTCGGTCGCAGACGATCAAGTTTGCTCTGTATCTGAAAGGAGGTCTTACATAACATGCATGCGCCTGTCAGAAACCGAGTGATGTGGTATAGAGTCGCTCTCGTGCTCATGGTGACTCTTGGGCTGGCTGTAGGAGGTTCCCTACTACTGCAGGAGTTGGGGACTGTCAAGGCAGCCCCGGTCACCATCACCGACGATCTCGGTAGGAAGATTACGCTTCCTCGAACCCCGAAGAGGATTATCTCCATCGCTCCAAGCAACACCGAGATCTTGTTTGCACTGGGGCTGGCGGACAAAGTCATAGGTGTTACAGACTCGTGCGACTATCCGGAAGCAGCCAAATCCAAGCCCAAAGTAGGCTCGGTCGACCTTAACTACGAGAAGATAATCGAGATGGCTCCCGACCTCGTGGTGGCTGTTGGGAGCCTACAGCGGCAGGGCATCGAGAGGTTATCCATGTTGGGGATCACTGTCCTTGCCGTCGATCCCAAGACCATTAACGGAGTTCTGCATGCGATCGCGCTGATCGGAAAGGCAACCGACGCAGAGGACCGTGCAACAACGCTGATAGCCAAGCTTTCGAATCGAATCGAAGCGGTTAAGGCCCGAGTAGCTGGTGCTGGAGCCTCGGCAAAGCCGCGGGTTTTTGTGGAGATCTGGAACGATCCGCTCATGACGGCAGGTCCGGGGACCTTCATCGACGAGCTTATATCGGCAGCAGGCGGCGAGAATATCGCCCACGATGCGCGCGGTGAGTGGCCCCAGTTCAGCGCGGAGGCGGTGATAAAACGGGATCCGGAAGTCGTCATCCTGACGGGGTTCAATAAGGCAGAAGCGCTGGCGAGACCTGCGTGGCAGGGGATATCGGCTTACAGGTCAGGACGGGTCCACGAGGTGCATCCGGACTTGCTCGTCCGGCCCGGCCCGCGGCTAGTCCAGGGTCTCGAGGAACTGGCGAAGATCCTACATCCCGAGGCGTTCAAGTAGTGATGGGTGGGTATGCAAGAATGCTTGCAGCCGCGGCCCCCGGCCGCAGTCGCACGCTGTTGTTGACCAACACAGAAAAGGCAGGCTTCAACTATGGGGTCCGGTCTCGAAGAAAAGGACCAAGTAGGACACAGGAGGGCTTTCCATGCTAGCAGCCAGCCTGCAACCGGCGCTGACGGAGGCGTCGCAGGTCGCGCACGTGCAGATCGTGCTGCCGCGGTGAAAACATTTCGCAAGATGCGGGCGGCGGGATCGTATGTTGACCGTAGAAACCTGTGCCTCCTGCTTCTCGCGCTCGCGCTGTTCGTTGCCATGATAGTCGCGGCTGGCGTGGGTTCCGCGGCTATTCCGCCACTTGAGGTGGTAAGCATCCTTCTCCATCGTCTGCCCTTCATTGGCGAGAGCGCGCTCCACACAAACTGGCCGTTGTCCCACGAGGTGATCTTGCTGCAGGTGAGGCTGCCCCGGATCTTGCTTGCCGTCATGGTCGGCGCCTCGCTTGCCGCGGCCGGGGTAGCCCTTCAAGGCCTCCTCCGAAACCCGCTGGCGGACCCGTACATTGTAGGTGTTTCCGCCGGGGCGGCGCTCGGCGCTACCATCGCAATGGTTGCCGGGCTACCCACTGTTATCATGGGCGTCGGGTCCGTGCCGATCTTCGCGTTTCTAGCTGCGGTCGCCACGATGGTCATCGTGTACTCCCTGGCCCGCGTCTCGGGCAGATTGCCCACAGACACCTTCCTCCTCGCCGGCGTAGTCGTGGGATCGTTCCTCTGGGCGCTCATCTCGTTTCTCATGGTCCTCGCAGGCGACGACCTCCGCCAGATCGTGATGTGGCTGATGGGCAGCCTTTCAAACAAAGGCTATGCACATGTGAAGATGGCGTTTCCTTATGTAGCAGGGGGCATCGCCGCTCTTATGGTTCTGTCGCGCGACTTTAACCTCATCAGCCTTGGCGATGAAGAGGCGCGGTACCTCGGGCTTGACCCCGAGGAGTTCAAGCGCATCGCGATACTGGCTGCCTCGCTGGTCACGGCTGCTGCGGTTGCTGTGGGCGGGATCATCGGGTTCGTTGGGCTCGTGGTTCCCCATACAATGAGGCTCATCCTGGGGCCGGACCACAGGGTGCTGCTTCCAGCGAGTGCTCTCGCAGGGGGCATATTCCTGGTGGTAGCAGACACGCTGGCGCGTGTGCTGATCTCGCCCGCCGAGGTTCCTGTGGGTGTCATAACCGCCCTCGTCGGCGGACCGTTTTTCCTGTGCTTGCTCAGGCGGCGTAAGAGGTCGCAGGTGTTGTAGCGCCCGGGTAATGGAGGCTGGGATCCCGATGCGACTAGACGTGTTTTCCATCCGTTGCACGTACGGTATAATAACGGCGCTGGATGACGTGTCGCTTTCAGTTGGAAGCGGTGAGTTCGTTGGAGTGCTCGGGCCAAACGGCTCAGGAAAGTCTACGCTCTTACGTGCGATAGCTGGGGCGGTTCGGCCCGTCCGCGGCAGGGTGACGCTTGATGGTCGCGACATCCGCGAGATGGGAGCGAAGGCGGTTGCACGGAACATCGCTGTGGTCCCGCAGAACGGGCACGTCCCGTTTTCGTTCAGCGTCAGAGACATTGTGCTCATGGGCCGCGCGCCGCACCTCGGCAGGTTCTCCTCCGAGGGTCCTCGTGATATCGAGGTCGCGTGCCAGGCAATGGAGGCCACTAGCGTGCTGCAGTTCGCCTCACGCTCGATAACAGGGTTGTCTTACGGCGAAAGACAGCGCGTCATGGTTGCAAGGGCCCTCGCCCAGGAGCCTCGGATCTTGCTCCTCGACGAACCCACTTCGCACCTCGATCCGAAATACCAGGTAGACATCATGGATCTTGTCTGGTCCCTTTCCCGCAAGAACGGCTTGGCGGTCGTGGCTGTGCTGCACGACGTGAATCTTGCCTCCCAGTATTGTGATAAAATAGTGATGTTGAGCAAGGGGCGCCAGGTAGCCGCCGGCACGCCAAAGGATGTAATCACGCCCGAGTCCATAGGGGACGTCTATGGAGTCAGAGCGGTGGTCGGCCGGCACCCTGTGAATGGTAGGCCTCAGGTGGTGCTGGTGCCGGGGCGCGACGGTTGCAGGGGACGCGTCGGACCAGTGGGAGACTTGGCATTCCAGTCCAAGGAGGCCGGCGGGCATGAGCGTGGAGGCTATGGAGCTGCCGAAGGTGCGCAAAGCGGGGGCTGGGTTTGAGAGAGGGCTTGTTCAGGTGTACACCGGCGACGGCAAGGGCAAGACCACAGCGGCGCTGGGGCTCGCCCTGAGGGCGGCCGGGCACAGGTTCTCCGTGGCAATGATCCAGTTTGTGAAAGGTGCAAGCTACACAGGGGAAGTCTTCGCGATTGAGCGTCTTTACCCGGAGGTGCAGATCTCTCAGTTTGGCCGCGATTGCAGGAAGGCGTCCGCTATCAGACAAGGCCTTCTGAGCTGTCGGGGGTGCACGGAATGTTTCCTTGGCGAGGGCGAAATAACAGAAGAAGACAGGGAACTTGCGGAGAAGGCCCTGGCGGTGGCGTATAAGACAGTTGCGAGCGGCGAGAAAGACATTGTGATCCTGGATGAGATCTCGCTCGCAGCCCACTTCGGGCTCATTTCGGTGGATGATATTGTGGGAATCGTCCAGGCTAAGAGGCCCAGCGTAGAGCTGGTGCTCACTGGTAGGCATATGCCCGAGGAGGTGCTCGCCCTCGCGGACCTCATAACGGATATGCACCAGGTGAGGCACCCATTTGAGCAGGGGATCGTTGGGCGCCGGGGAATCGAATACTAGGTTGCAGGCGAAAGGATGGCTCAAGTGGACGGCATCAAGTTTGGGACCGACGGCTGGAGAGCTGTAATGTGTGAGGAGTTCACCTTCCCAAACGTCCGCGTGGTGGTTCAGGCTATCGCAAACTACCTTCGCGACTCCGGTCTTTCCGAAAGGGGAGTTGTGGTCGCATACGATTCGCGGTTTCTATCCGAAAGGTTCGCGTCCGAGGCGGCATCGGTTCTTGCGGGAAACGGTATTCGAGCCTACATAACGTCGCGCGACACTCCTACGCCTGTAGCTGCCCATGCGGTGGTCCACGGAGGCAGGGCAGGAGCCATCATGTTCACCGCGAGCCATAACCCTCCCGAGTATAACGGCATCAAGTGGATTCCGGAGTACGGCGGTCCGGCCATGCCCGATGTCACACAGGAGATCGAAAGGCAAATCGCGAAAGTGCAGGCAACCGGCGAAACGAGTCCCGCGAAAGTCAGAGGAAAGGGGAAACAAGAAGATAGCGTCTTCTTCGATCCGATGGAGGACTACATAGGCAGCATAGCACGCCTGGTAGACCTCGATTCGATCCGCCGGGCGCGCCTGCGTATTGTATACGATCCGCTTTATGCATCCGGGCGCGGGTATCTTGACGGCATCCTGCAAGGGGAGAACGTGCTGGTCATCAACGATAGGCGGGACCCGCTGTTCGGCGGAAGCCCTCCGGATCCTTCGGAGAGGAGGCTCGCGGAACTCGCCTCGAAAATGCGCGAGTTCGGCGCTGACCTTGGCCTTGCGACCGACGGGGATGCTGACAGGTTTGGGGTGCTTGACGAGGGCGGCATGTTCCTCTCTCCCAACCAGATCATCTCGCTTCTCGTTGCGCACCTGGCGAGGAACCGGGGCATGAAAGGCGCCGCGGTTCGCACCGTCGCAACGACCCACATGGTCGATGCGGTGGCACGCGTGTGCGGCCTCGAGGTGCGCGAGACGCCGGTAGGTTTCAAGTTCGTCTCGGCGGAGATGAGGAGAGCGCGGGTGGTGATCGGAGGGGAAGAGAGCGGAGGCCTGAGCGTCGGGGGCCACGTGCCCGAGAAGGACGGCATCCTGGCATGCCTTCTTGCGACGGAGATGCGGGCTGTGACCGGAGAGCCACTCTTCCGGACCCTCCGGACGCTAATGGGTGAGGTGGGCCCGTTCTACAGCAAACGACTCGACCTTCATGTGTCAAGTTCTGTCAAGGGAAAAGTCATAGGGATGCTGTGCGACGATCCCCCGTGTGAGGTTGCAGGCGTGCCGGTAACGCGGGTGTCAACCCTCGACGGTGTAAAGACGGAGCTCGAGGACGGGAGCTGGTTCCTTGTGAGAGCGTCGGGCACGGAACCGGTCGTGCGGATCTACGCTGAGGCCCCCAGCAACGAGCGGCTCCTCACCGTGCTCGACAGCGTCCGCAAGATGGTGGAAACCGGCGAGAGGATCCGGTGAGCCCGAGGAGGCGAGCGGCGTGAGCTTTTTCCGCTACGGTAGTAGGCGCAGGTCGTACGTTTCGTACTTTCTTGCTTCGCTCGTAGGGGCGATCGTCGGAGGTCTCATTGTAGGGGCTGTTCTCATCAATGCCATTGACAGGCGTCTTGCTGCTACCCCGCAGAGCCCGGCGGAGCCGGGCAGGGCGCCCGCTGAAGATTCCCAGCCTCCAATGGCCGCGGGATCATCGTCTATCGTGGCAAGCATCGCGAGAAACGTGGGCCCGTCCGTGGTAAAAATCTCGACGCTGCGGGAACGGATTTTCTACAACTTTTTCTTTGAGCGCATGGTGCAACAGGAGCAGGGCCTGGGTTCGGGAGTGATCTTCGATCGCCGCGGGTTTGTGCTCACAAACAACCACGTCATCGAGAAGGCGAAGGAAATCGGTGTAGTGCTCAGCGACGGCCGGGAGTTCAAGGCCAGCGTCGTGGGCAGCGACTTCTACACGGACCTTGCGGTGTTACAGATAAGGGGCGATAACTTGCCCGTCGCCAAGCTGGGCGATTCAGACGCGGTTCAGGTCGGGGGGCTTGCCGTTGCCATTGGAAACCCGTTCGGCTTCGACAACACGGTAACGGCAGGAGTGATAAGCGCGCTGGGCAGATCCCTCCCACTCGACGAGGAGCAGGGGGTTTTTCTCGAAAACCTCATACAGACCGACGCTCCCATCAACCCGGGGAACAGCGGGGGGGCTCTCGTAGATGAAGCCGGTGCAGTTATCGGGATCAACACCGCCATCATCTCGCAGGCTCAAGGCATCGGATTTGCCATACCCATCAAAACCGCCACGAAGGTGGCCAGAGAGATAATCGAGTACGGGAAGGTCAGGCGACCGTGGATCGGGGTAACCCAGGTGTGGGAGATAACGCCGGAGGTCGCGCGCGATTACCGTCTTCCCATCGATAGCGGCCTTGCCGTGATGAGTTACGTGCGACAAAGCCCGGTGGGCGTATCCGGCCTGCGGCGGGGGGATATTATCGTCTCGGCAGGCGACAGGAAGGTCAAGACCATTGCGGACTTACGAGACGCGGTGGCTTCCGCGGGGATCGGCGGCCAACTGGAGCTTGAAGTTTACCGCGACGGACGAACCATCAAGCTCTCGGTGACGGTCGGCGAGGCTCCGTAAGCCCTGCCTACAGCCCTGTAGGGCTTTCGATGAAGATGGTTGGAAGGCCGAGAGCCTCCTCTATGTGCTTTGCAAGCGCCTTCGGGCCGAGGGTTTCGGTTGCGTAATGGCCTGCGAAGATAACGTTAATAGCTGCATCTCGCGCCAGGGTAGCCGCCTGGTGGGACGTTTCCCCTGTAAGGTACACATGTGCACCTTCGTTTACAGCCTGGTCAAGATCGGGTCCGCCTCCGCCGCTGCAAATCGCCACGCGTGTCACCTGATACGGCCCATAGTCGAGGAGTCTTGCCTGGTTCTGGAGTGCGCGTTCAATCATTCGAGCAAGATCCACTATAGCGGTCCTAGGGATGTCCCCAACAAGGCCGATGAGGGACCCCTTGTATTGCAGGAAAGGCTTTGTGTTCTTCAGGCCAACTAGCCTTGCTAGTTGAGCGTTGTTCCCCACCTCAGGATGCATATCGAGGGGGATGTGCGCAGCGTAAAGGCCGATCCCGTGTTCGACGAGGTAACGGATACGTAGATAAAGCGGCCCTTTGATCGCCACCTTGTCCCAGAAGAGGCCGTGGTGCACGATCAAGAGCTCGGCCCCTTCGTTGTGGGCCCGGATAAACGTGTCGAGGCTTGCATCCACTCCCACCGCGATTCGCGTGATCTCTCTGTCCGTCTCCACCTGCAGGCCGTTAAGGGACGAATCAGCGATCTCGTTGACCCTGAGGTACGAGTCGAGGTGTTCCACGATCCTGGCAAGATCCATTCTACGTCACCCCGCCTTGCGAATTTGCCACGTGTGCCAAGTGAGTTGCTGGAAAAGCCATGCTGCCGTATGGGGCAAGGCCTCCACAAAAGGAATTATACCACTTCTGGAATGCCCGTAACGGGTTGTGCACAAAAATGTTGACAATAAAGCTGGCACGGTGGTAGACTATCAGCGGGGTATCTCACCAGAATTTCCATGAGGAGGCGCTTATATGTCGGCTTCCACGAACTCTCTGCAGAGAAGGGTAGATGCCTTTTCCAACAGACTCCACAAGGTCAAAGAGCAGGACCTCTACTTCTACCTGCAACAGGTAGATGCTCTTGACGGCGCGCGAGTAACGATAGGCGGGAAGTCCAAGGTTATATTCTCGTCCTACTCGTATCTTGGGCTCATCACTCATCCGAAGATCAACGCCGCCGCCAACGAGGCGACCGACGAGTTCGGCACAGGGACGCACGGGGTGCGCATCCTCGCGGGCACCACGAAGCTGCATGTGGAGCTCGAGAAGAGGATGGCGGAGTTCATGGGCACCGAGGATGCCATCGCCTTCAGCAGCGGGTTCCTCGCAAACGTGGCGACCATAGCCTCCCTTATGGGCAGAGGCGACGCCGTAATATGCGATCGACTCTCCCACGCAAGCCTGGTTGATGGCTGCAGGCTTTCCGGGGCAGAGTTCATCTGGTTTGAACATAACAACCTCGATGATGCGCAGCGAATCCTCGCAGATGCCAAGGACAAGTACCGCGGCAAGCTCATCATAGTAGATGCCGTCTACAGCATGGACGGCGACGTTGCACCTGTGCCCGAACTCATCGACCTTGCGAAGACGTACGATGCCTGGCTGCTCGTTGACGAAGCCCACTCCCTCGGGGTGCTTGGCGAAACAGGGCACGGCATTCAGGAATACTTTGGCCTTCCGAATGGCGCCATCGACATACTTACGGGGTCCCTCTCCAAGACGATTCCTGCAGTAGGCGGATACGCTGCTGGAAGGTCCGATTTCATCGCCTTCCTGCGTCATAACGCAAGGGGCTTCGTCTTTTCCGCTGCGCTTCCTCCTGCGGCGACCGCTGCGGCGCGCGTGGCCTTCGACATCATGGAGGAAGAGCAGTGGCGGATCGCGAAGTTGCGCCACAATATCGCGAAGTTCGTAGGGGGGCTAAATGAGCTGGGATTCAACACCCTCAACACGAAAAGCTCCGTCATCCCCATCGTAATCGGTGATGAAGAGACCACCCTCAAGATCACCATGCTGTTGCACAACGACGGCATATTCATCTGCCCCATCCTACCTCCGGCAGTGCCGCCGAAAACGTGCAGGCTACGAGCGAACGTGCTTGCGTCCCATACGGACGAGGACATCGATTATGCGCTCGAGGCTCTTGAAAGAGCGGGCAGCAAGCTCGGGGTGATCAGCGCCAGGAGGCGTGCGGGATGAAGGCCGTCCAGTTTCTCGGCACCGTCCCGCGGTACGTCTTTTCGAAAATCGCCGGCTCGATCACAAAGAGAGCGTTTTATGGTAGGTTCTCGGGCGTTGTCCTCCGCGAAGTCGAAGAGCCTCCTCTTCCCAGCGTGAACTGGGTCAAGGTGAGGACCAGGTATTCCGGCATATGCGGGAGTGATCTCAACCTCATCCTCCTGCATGACAGCCCCAGTTCGTCGCCGTACGTTTCGTTCCCCTTCACATTCGGACATGAGAACTGCGGGATCGTGGAGGAAGTCGGCGCAGGTGTTGACGACATCAAGGTTGGGCAAAGGGTGCTCGTGGACCCGGTGCTTTCATGTGGGCCCCGCGAGATAGCTCGGCCGTGCGAGTTCTGCAAAGTCGGCGAGTACTCCCTGTGCCAGAATTTCACCGAGGGCATCGTGTCTCCTGGCTTCGCCATAGGCTTGTGCCGCGACACCGGAGGCGGGTGGGGAGAGCGTTTCGTCGCCCACAAGTCTCAGATCATTCCGCTCCCTGACGACGTCTCATTTGAAGATGCGGTTCTGGTGGACGCGTTCTGTTCAGCTCTCCACCCGGTCCTGAGGAATTTACCGTCCCACTCCGAGACCTGCCTGGTTATGGGCGCGGGGGTTATCGGGATATCAGTTGTTGCTGCTCTGAGAGCGCTCGGCAGCCGCGCAAGGATCGTCGTCGCAGCGAAGTACCCGTTCCAGGCGGACCTTGCCCGGAGCTACGGGGCGGATGTCGCGCTGTCGCTGAGGGAAAGCGCTGACTATTTCCAAGACCTTGCAGACATTCTCGGGGGTAAAGTAAAGAAGCCGATCATTGGCAAGAGAATCGTGCAGGGCGGTGCGGACGTAGTGTTCGAGTGCGTCGGGACTTCCACAAGCATAGACGACGCCTTGAGGTTCACGCGGTCAGGAGGCAGGATGGTTCTGGTCGGGCTTGCGGCGTTCCCCAGGGGCGTGGACTGGACCCCAATATGGCTCAACGAGATCACGGTAAAGGGATCGTTTTGGTGCGGGGGCGAGACCTACAAAGGCAGGAAAACTACCACGTACAGACTGGCGGTGGACCTTCTCAGAGAAAGGGCTGTATCCCTCGCTCGGCTCCTTACTCATAAGTTCAGACTTGAGGACTACAGGGAAGCTATCGAGGCGAACCTCCACAAGTCTAGCAGCAAAGTGGTGAAGTCCGCCTTTTCCTTTGATTGATTGAGAGCCTACGCTTATCACTGCGCTGCAGCACGTGAAAGGCAGCTCATGGCGCATAGCGAGCGGCCCAGGCGGCATAATAACTCAGGAGATCTGGCAGTCGCAGGAGGTCGCGAAAGGTGCGCAGAGCCGGTCGTGCTGCGTTCGCCGTCGTTGCTCTGGTTGCAGTGGCAGTTATCGCATGGCACAGGTACCCTCATGGCCTGTCGAATGGTGGGGGCGTCCGCGACACGGCTGCCGGTGAGGCGACTACTTCTGCTCGATGGAACCTTGCCGGCCCCGGGCAGTCGTACAGCTATAACTTCGACCTCATGGCCAGGGTGATATCCGCTGAAGCGAAAGGAGAGCCCTACATCGGTCAAGTTGCAGTCGGGGCGGTGATCCTGAACAGGGTCGATCACCCGAATTTCCCCAATACGATCCCCGGTGTAATCTTTGAACCTGACGCGTTTACAGCAGTCTCCACAGGCCACATCTGGGAGCCTCCGGCCGCATCATCCGTGCGCGCGGCCCAGGACGCGCTTGCCGGATGGGACCCAACCGGTGGGGCGCTCTTCTATTACAACCCGGCCAAGGCCACCAACTGGTGGGTTGCCGGAAGACGGTTCATCACCCAGATCGGCAGGCACATTTTCCTAAGGTAACCTGGAGCGGGGTGAAACGTATGAGGCAGGAATGGCTGCGGTTTGGAGGGGTTCTCGTTGTCGCTCTCCTGGGCCTCGGTCTATTTCGCGAGTACAGGCTCAGAAAAGAGGTGGAGATCAGCACAGAGAACCAGTACCAGCGCGCGTTCCAGGAAGTGGTGTACCACCTGGACGGGCTTGAGCAGGAACTCGGGAAAGCCACTGCGGCAGGCTCGATGACGCAGACCGCGAAGGCGTTCGCAGACGCGTGGAGGCACTCGGAATCAGCAAGGGCATCCATAGGCCAGCTTCCTATATCGAACGTCCCGCTTTCATCCACAGAGAACTTCCTCGCACGCGTCGCGGCATTCACGTACACGGTCTCGCAAAGGAGCCCCTCAGGCGCCGCGCTCACCGACCGCGAGTGGAGTATCCTTCGAGACCTTCATAAGCAAGCAAGGTTTGCCGCGGACGAGCTTGCGAAGATGGGACGAGCTTTCAGCGCAGGGGCGCTACGATGGACTGACGTCCAGCGTGACGTAGCCGCCGCTGCGGCTACGAGGCCCGATCGTGTACCCCGGCGAACACCGTCGAACCAGGTGACTAAGAGTTTCAAGATGCTTGAGGACGGGATGACCAGGTTCCCCTCTCCTGACTTTGAAGGTGTGATTCCGCCCCCCAGAAAGAAGCTGCCCACCATCCCCGGCCCTGAGATCGGCACAGATGAAGCAGTGCGGGTCGCGTCGGATTTCATCGGGCCCGAGGTTCTTGCGGGTAGAAGCGCAAGGGTGATCTCAAGAGTACCATCGGAGCCGGAAGCCTACAGGGTCGAGGTGCCCCCAGCCCGAGGTCGTAGCAACAGAATACTGATGGACATTTCAGTGAGGGGGGGACGGGTGCTCTGGATGATGGACGAGTCTCCCATCGGATCCGCAACGATCACGCCGTTCACTGCCGAAGCCATCGCCGCCGAGTTTCTCGAGTCTCGCGGTTTTTCCAGGATGCAACAGGTTTCCAGGCAGGCTTACCAGGGAGTTGCGGTCATCGGTTTCGCCTACGAGCAGGATGGGGTGCTTGTTTACCCCGACCACGTCGTGGTGAGAGTGGCGCTCGACGACGGGAGGGTAAACGGGTTGGAGGGGACGAACTACCAGGTATTCCATAGGCTTAGAGCGGTTAAGCCACCGCGTGTTACTGAAGCGCAGGCGAGGACTGCGCTGAATCCTCGCCTTGACGTGACGGGCGTCCGGCTAGCCATCATCGTGGACGATTTCTACAAGGAGAAGCTTGTCTACGAATTCCGAGGCAAGATCGACGGCGAGACGTATATCGTCTATGTCAATGCAGACACGGGTAAAGAGGAAGAAGTGAAGAGAGTGACGCCGACTGGCATAGAAACGGTATGAGACGCGACTATGATGTGATGGTCGTGGGGGCCGGGCCGGCAGGCTCGACGGCCGCGCGCGTAGCAGCGGAACGTGGCTTATCGGTCCTTCTTATTGACAGAGCGAAGTTTCCCAGACACAAGCCGTGCGCAGGGGGCGTAACAGCGAAGTCCTTGCGAGAACTCGGTTTCGACCTGCCCGAATCTATCGTCGAGCACGAGATCCGGGGCATCAAGCTGGTGTCGTCTTGTGGTAGGTCGGTGGTGGGGCAAGGTAGCAAGAGGCTTGGCGTAACGGTGAGGAGGTCCGCGTTCGACAGCTTCCTCGTGACAAAGGCCGTGGAGACAGGTGTCTGTTTCGTTGATGGCGTACACCTCGTGGGACTGGAGTCGCCGATCCCGGGGCCACGGGAGCGTTACGTGGTTGCAACGAACCTGGGCGGGTTCCGCGCGAGGACGGTAATAGGAGCTGATGGTGTCACCGGGAACACTGCCAGGCTCGCGGGCATCCGGCGAAGATGGTCTAGATGGGAGCTAGGGGCGTCGCTATCGGCGGAGGTTGAGTTTCCGGAGGCGTCGGCGATCTCGCGTGAACCGGAGTTAATCGAACTCTACCTGGTCCCTCCGCTGAGAGCGGCCTTTGGGTGGGCGTTTCATCGCAAGAACGGGCTGCACGTAGGAATCGGCGCAACAGCGATCGATGCAGCCAGGCTCTGGCAAGCATATGGCACGCACTTTGGCCGCGTCATGGAGGCGATGCGCCTCAACCTTCCGTCTCCAAGACCGAAAGGGCACATGTTGCCCATGGGAGGCATCCGGAGGAGGATTGCACGCGAGGGGGTGTTTCTCGTGGGAGACGCGGCAGGATTTGTGGATCCCTTCTCAGGGGAAGGAATATACCACGCCATTCGCAGCGGAAGAATAGCCGCAGAAGTGCTTGCCGAGAGCATTACGTCCGGTAGCCTCAGCAAGGCCGCTCCCGAGTACACGCGAAGATGTTACCAGGAGTTCATGGAGGAATTCCGGCTTTCCATACTTCTCGCTGCGCTGCTTGGCAAGAAAGACGGCATCCCCTTCGCCGTGGCACAAGCCAATCCGAGCCTGGTGTTTCTGCTTGCTGACGTGCTCTATGAGGCGGGATCATACCGGCGCCTGTTCACCTGTTGTATGTCGAAGTCGCCTGTGCTCGCCGCGAGGCTCGTCATGGCAAAGCTAGGTCTCTTGAGAATAGATGGAGGCCAGGCATCCCGGTGACACGTTCGGCTAGCTCATGCTCCTCGTGTCATTCCGAGCCTCAGATCCTCGGCGACCCTCGCGATGAAGAAGGAGTTGGTCGGCGCTTTGCCACCTCGCAGGCCTGCCGTGTGTCCGAAAACCGCCTTGAGGTAAGTGGGGTCCCCCCGTTTCCAGGTCTTTTGTATCGTGTACCTGATTGCTGCTTCAACGATGAGCGGGGTCGTCCCGTATTTCTCTGCGATTCGAGGGTAGAGGCTCTTGGTTACGACGGCCAGGAGGCTGCTTTCCTGGGTGACCATTTCTATGGCCTCTTTGAGGTACTGGTAGCCCTTGAAGTAAGTCGGCACGCCCATCTTGAACAACACCCTCGCAACCTCGTCTCCTGCGCGGCCCGACTGGGGGACTGGCGCCACGCTGCGCCGGCTCGCGCCATGGCACTTGTCGGTGCCCGCGACCTGGCGTATCCTGCAGATCAAGCTAGCGCTATCGAAAGGTTTCAGTAAGTAATAATCTGCACCCAGCCTGGCACTCCTTTTGATCATGCCCTCTTCCTCGAACGCAGTCACAATGATGACTCTGGGCCTTTTCGGAAGGTTCATCTCCGCGAGACGTTGCAGCAACTCGAGCCCGTCCAGGTACGGCATTATTATATCGAGGAGGATCACATCGGGTTCTAGCTCGACGATCTTGTCCAGGGCCTGCAGGCCGTCCTCAGCGGAACCAACCCACTCGAGATCGGGCTCGCGTCGGATCATGTCTTCCAAAACGTTACACATCTCCCGGTTGTTCTCGACCGACATGACCTTTACCCTATCGCCCATCACCTGCTGCCTCCCCTCATTCACCATGGCGGAAACGCTTGCCTTTGTAAATTCGCTATCTTTCATAAACTTCCTCTAGAGGTTCTGCAATATCGAGCTGGAGGAAAAGGGTAATAGGTGCTTTCCTGAGCTCCTGGTAAGTGCCTGTGTTTGAAACACCCTACTTACGCACGTACCTGTACCGCCCATTAAAGTGAGGTAGGTCCCCGTAGGCTGACATGGAATTCCACTGAGGGAGAGACCCGAGACGCGTAGTTGGTTAGCTTGGGGGTTAGCTTGAGCGCGAGCATGGTCCAGGATGACTATAGATAATGAGCACAAAGATGGTGCGCCTAGCAGGACTCGAACCTGCGCACCCGGCTCCGGAGGCCGGCGCTCTGATCCTCTGAGCTATAGGCGCACTCCCGCTTACAATGATAGCAGCTTCGCCGCTCCATGTCAAACATACGACACACGTACGCCCGTGCGAAAACGCCCACCCCGAGAACACTACGAAAGCACCACGCATCGCGGCAGCCTCATCGCGTTGCCGCAAGCGCAAGCCCTTCGCTCACCGGCTGTGGAGCAAAATGGCGCGCTTCTACTTAGTATAAAGGTGGGGCGTCCCGCGCGCCAAAGAGAGCATTCCTGTAATGAAGTGGGGGGTGATACGGGTTGAAGTGGCTGAAGGTCTTATGGAACGTGATCACGAGTGACGCTGTGATGGAACCGCTCATCATCATTCTGGTGGGATATGCCCTTCAGGTGTACCAGAGGAACCGCAGGTACCAGATAATAGCCGATACGACCATAGACATCGTGGACTACATCGAGGAGCACTATAAAGAATGGGGCATAAAGGGCAGCCAGAAGATGGAGAAGTTTGTTGAACTCTTTGTGAAAGAGTTCAAGAAGGCTACAGGCAGGGCGCCGAAGCACGCCGAAATCGACACTGCGAAGCTGCGTGCGGAGGCACACGTGCAGCGGGCGCGACGCGGGGATCTCATGCTCCCGCGCGACCGCAAAGCTGCCTGATGCCGTCTTCTCAGAGGCAAACACCGTCGTGGCGGCGGTTGCATCGCTCGAAGCGTGGGTTCGCGCCCGTCGACTTCGGGTCATCGACTCGATTGACAGGGCTCACCTCCATGGTATAATTTGTACGTTCACTCACAGGGTTCCGGGAGGGTGAGTTCGTGGTTTCCTCAATTTCAGACGCATACTCAGCCGGGCGGCACTGGTTCATCTCAAGAGTGAACGCGCTTAGCCCGGCGCAGGTTTTGGTGGCAGGTTTTGCAGCCCTCATACTGTTGGGCGGCGTACTTCTTGCTCTCCCGGTCTCGTCAAGAGACGGCGAGGTGCTTCCGTTTCTGGACGCGCTTTTCACCTCTACGTCGGCTGTCTGCGTGACCGGGCTGGTGGTTGTCGACACCCACGACCAGTACTCACTCTTCGGTCAAATCGTGATCCTCTGCCTCATCCAGACGGGGGGCTTAGGAATCATGACTATATCTACTCTCATTTTCCTTGTGCTGGGGAGAAGGGTGACGCTGCGAAGCAGGCTCATTATCCAGGAAGCGATGAACCAGTTGACTCTCGAAGGGATGGTCCGGCTCATCAGGAAAGTGCTCCTCATGACGGTCATAGTCGAGGGCGTGGGGGCTACCTTGCTTGCTATCCGCTGGTCATTTGACATGAACGTAGGGCGGGCCATTTACTACGGCATATTCCATGCCGTTTCGGGGTTCTGCAACGCGGGATTCGATCTCTTCGGTGGATTTCGGAGCCTCATAGGATACCAGGGAGACATCTGGGTTAACCTCGTGATGACCAGCCTCATTATCATAGGCGGACTCGGGTTTACAGTGTTGAGCGAGGTCTTTGCTCATCGCAAGGGGTGCAGGTACAGCCTCCATACGCGGATAGTGCTTGCCACGACAGCGTTGCTCATCATTTCGGGGACCATAGTCATATTCCTGCTGGAATTGCACAACCCTGAAACCCTTGGGCAGCTCGGCCCGGTGCAAAAGGTGCTCGGAGCCTACTTTCAGGCGGTAACTCCTCGCACCGCGGGGTTCAGCACCCTCCCGATTGGGAAACTGAGGAGCGCGACGTTGCTTTTCATGATTGTTCTCATGTTCGTTGGCGCTTCTCCCGGTTCGACGGGCGGTGGGATAAAGACTGCAACGTTTGCGACTTTGCTCCTCGCGGTGAGAAGCGTAGTGAAAGGCAAGGAGGACGTGGAAGCCTTCGAGAGGAGGATCCCTCACAGGGTTGTGTATAGGGCTCTGGCGGTGTCCATGATATCCCTGGCCTTGGTGATAGCAGTAACGATGGCTTTGTCCATAGTCAGGCAGGACGGGCTACTGCCGGTCCTCTTCGAAGCGACATCTGCTTTCGGGACGGTCGGCCTGTCGATGGGGATCACACCGACCCTGTCGGTGCTCGGCAAGATCCTGGTCATCTGCACTATGTTCGCCGGGCGTGTTGGCCCCCTTACGGTTGCCGCTGCGATTGCTTCAAGGCAGCACGCCAACGTGGTGAGGTACCCGGAGGAGAGAGTGATGGTCGGGTAGTCGAGACATGTTGCATCTGCAGAGCTACGGGCATAGTATGTAGACGATTCCAAATTCACAAGGTAGGAGGATCGATTGATGCTGCCGACGCCTAGGAAGTTCACCCTGGTTGCTGGAAGTGCTGAAGGGGGCACGACGTTGACCGCTTTTGACAAGGCGCTGCTCGCCGCCGGGATCGGTAACCTCAACCTGTTGCGAGTGTCAAGTATTCTGCCGCCAGGCGCGGAGTATGTGGAGACTTTGACGGTACCGCCGGGATCGCTGACCCCGACGGCTTACGGCTCGGTAACCAGCGACGTGCCGGGCGAGCGCATAGCTGCGGCGATCGGCGTCGGCACAGTTGCAGGAAGCTTCGGGGTCATCATGGAATTCGGGGGCAAGTGCACAGGAGCTGAGGCGGAAAGCATAGTCGAGAAAATGATCCGAGAAGCGATTGCCTGCCGTAACGCTGTCCCCGATAAGATCATGATCAAGAGCGCGGAACATGTGGTCGAAACGGTAGGGTGTGCGTTTGCAGGCGCAGCTCTATGGTACTAGGCGCTCCAGCCAGTTGGCAGGAGTTTGTGGATCTTGTACGGCGGCCACGCTCTCGGGGGAAGGTTATGTATGGGTGTCACAGTTGAGAAAAGGGAAGGCTTCCTTGGCGCAGTAGCCGACTATAAGCGGGCCGACATAGTCATCGTAGGCTTGCCCATGGACTTCACAACGAGCTGGCGAGCGGGGGCGCGCAGCGGCCCTGCAAGGATCCGGGATGTGTCGCTCGCACTTGAGGAATACAGCCCCGAACTTGATAGAAGCCTGTCTGCGACGGAGGTAGCCGACATAGGTGATGTTTCGCTGGCTCTGGGCAATGCCGAGAAGAGCCTCGACGCCATCAGAGAGGTAGTAGGTAGCATCGTGCGGGATGGGAAGATCCCGTTCATTCTCGGCGGGGAGCATCTTGTCACTTTTCCCTGCGTGGCTGCTGTGGCAGAGGTCCACGAGAACCTGGCTGTAATTCATCTGGATGCCCACGCTGACCTTCGTGACGAATTCGCAGGACAGAGGCTATCCCATGCCACTGTCCTGCGAAGGGTCGCGGAGATCATAGGAGTGGACAACCTCTACCAGATCGGCATCAGGTCGGGGACACCCGAGGAACTTGCCGCGTCGGACGCGGGGCCGCACAGGTTCTCGGGCCCGGTCCCGGAGGCGGTTCGGTTGGCGCTTGAGCGGGTCGGAGAGCGTCCGTGCTACGTCACGCTGGACATCGACGTGGTGGACCCCGCATTTGCCCCTGGCACAGGCACACCCGAGCCTGGGGGTTGCTCGTCTTGCGAGATTCTTCAAGCCGTTCAGCTCCTCGGGCAAAGTAACCTCGTGGGTTTCGACCTCGTGGAGGTTGCACCTCCATGGGATTTCTCCGACATAACATCTCTTCTTGCCGCGAAGATCCTGAGGGAAATGATATTGCAGGTCAGCGCGGCACTCGCCCGGAGAAGGACCGGGTGAATATGACTTACTGTGGAGCAATTGCCAGAAGCCACCTGCTAAGTATATAATTGAGCTGCCGGCCCGGCGAGGGCGGATCTCGCCGGGCCGCAAGTTGCTTTGCGGGGTCGTGGGCTCGTTGCTGCGGAAATTCTGGGTCCTCCGGGACTTCTTCACCCGGTACAAGCGGAGATACATAGTCGGAGTCCTCTTCCTCGTCGCCGTTGACGCTCTGCAACTTCTGGTGCCGCGAATCCTGGGCAGGATGACTGACCTGTTTCGTTCGGGCAGGCTGAATGACACGGGGCTTGTACGTTACGTCGGTTACATTATAGGGATTGCCCTGCTGGTCGCCATCGGCAGGTACTTCTGGCGGATGTACATAATGGGCACCGCGCGGCTCCTCGACTACACGCTGAGGAACAAATTCTTCTCGCACCTCGAGGCCCTTTCGACGAGTTTCTTCAATGATCACAAGACGGGCGACCTCATGGCCCACGCGACAAACGACATCAGCGCGGTGCGGCATGCCTTTGCTCAGGGCGTCGCCCTGTCGGTAGACGCGGCCTTTCTTACCATCGCGACCGTCACCATTATGGCGAGCACTATCGATCTCAGGCTGGTCACCCTTGGCCTTATCCCTTTACCTTTTGTTGCGCTCACGGTTTCGCGTTTCTCCCGCCTCATACACGCGAGGTTCCTCAAGGTTCAGGAGGCGTTCGCAAGCCTCACCGATCGCACCCAGGAAAACTTGAGCGGCATACGAGTAGTTAAGGCGTTCGTGCAGGAGGAAGCCGAGGTGGCGAGGTTCGCCGCGGCGAACCAGCGAGTCGTCAGCGCCAACATGCACCTGGTGAAGATCTGGGGCCTGTTCTGGCCGCTGGTGCAGTTTATCGCGGGTCTGAGCTTCGTTATTGTGCTTGGGTACGGTGGCAGGCTGGTCATATTGGAGGACATGAGCCTCGGGGATTTCGTCGCGTACAGCGGCTATCTCGGAATGGCCATCTGGCCGATGATGGCTGTCGGCTGGGTTGTCAATATGTTGCAGCGAGGCATGGCGTCCATGGATCGGCTGAACGTCATATTCGAAACCGAGCCGGAGGTCGTGGATGCCCCTGATGTCGCCGAGGTCACGGAGCTCAAGGGGTCTTTGGAATTTCGCAATCTTACATTCAGCTACCCCGGAAAGGCAGAGCCGGTCTTAAAGAACGTCGATCTTAAGATCCCCGCGGGCCGCGTTCTCGGGATACTGGGTCGAACGGGGAGCGGCAAGACAACCCTGGTCAACCTTTTGCTTCGCCTGTACAACCCGGGCCCGGGTGAAATCCTTGTTGATGGCATCGACATAAACAAGATCCCGCTGGCCGTGCTCAGACGCCATATCGGGTACGTTCCCCAGGACAACTTCCTGTTCTCCACGACGGTGAGCGGGAACATTGGGTTTGCAAGTGATTCGTTCACTCCCGAGGAGATAGAGCAGGCTGCCGGGTGGGCGGGCGTCGCGGGAGATATACGTGAGTTCCCACAGGGGTTCGACACTGTAGTGGGGGAGCGCGGTGTGACGCTCTCAGGGGGCCAGAAGCAGAGGGTTGCGATAGCGAGGGCCCTTATAAAGAACCCGAGGATCCTCATCCTCGACGACTGTTTCTCTGCCGTGGACACTGAGACCGAGGAGAAGATCCTGGGCAGCCTCAGGCATATCATGCGCGAAAGGACAACGATCCTGATATCACACAGGATATCCACGATCAGGGAGGCCGACGATATCGTCGTGCTGGACGAGGGGCGCATCGTCGAACGAGGCGACCACGACTCGCTCGTCGCTGCCAGCGGAATCTACGCGGATATCTACGAGAGGCAGTTGCTCGAGCAGGAGCTCGCTGCCAACGGGGAGACGTGACGTAGGGTATGCCCGATTTCCACGAGGAAGAGGTCCTGGGCAAGGCGTACGACGCCAGGCTGATGAGGCGCCTGCTCAAGTACACGGTCCCATATTGGAAGTGGCTTCTTCTTTGCGTGGTTCTCCTCTTCATCATCACAGGGACGGACCTCGTGCAGCCCTACCTTACCAAGATCGCCATTGACGATCACATCAACGCGCTCGGGGCGCCCATGCTTGTGTTCGAGCCCGGGGACGAGCCTGTGCCAGGGATCGTGTTTGGTGACAGGGTTTTCGTGCGCAAAGAATGGCTGCCCAAAGGATTCTCGCCAGGAACCGGGCCCCGCGCACCTTTACCTGCACACATAGAACATGTGGATGGGCGTTACGTCCTCGTTATGGAGCTCGAAGGGTCGGTGACCAGGCGCGAGCTTTCCAGCGAGGATGTCCGCAAGTTCAGAGAGCACGACGTGGCGGCCGTCGTGAAGCTCGCGCTCCTGCTTCTTTGCGCCATGACGCTGGGGTTTGTCCTCAACTATGTTCAGGTTTACATCCTGCAGTACACGGGGCAGAAGATCATATCGAACATGAGATTGGAGATCTTCCGGCACCTTCAGGCGCTGTCGCTTTCGTTCTTCGACCGGAACCCTGTGGGGCGCCTCGTGACCAGGGTAACCAACGATACCGACGCACTGAACGAGATGTATACCGCGGTCCTCGTGAACCTCTTCAAGGACGTGTTCTTGCTCGTCGGGATCGTCATCGTCATGCTGAAGATGAACTTTGAGCTTGCGCTTGTTAGCTTCGCGACCATACCTGTCATCGCCGTCGTGACGGTGATATTCCGGGTAAAGGCTCGCGACGCTTACAGGATGGTGCGGACGCGCCTCGCGAAGATCAACGCGACCCTCGCTGAGAATATCTCCGGGATGAGGGTTATCCACATTTTCAACCGCGAGGAGAAAAAAGCCCGGGAATTCGACGAGATAAACAAGGACTACCTGAAGGCCACCATGAGGGAGCTCGAAGTGTACGCGGTTTTCAGGCCCGCCACGGACCTCATATCCTCGCTCGCGCTCGCGCTCCTCGTTTGGTACGGGGGCGGACGGGTCCTGGCGGGGAGGGTGGAATTCGGGGTTCTCTATGCCTTCATCAACTATATACAGCAGTTCTTCAGGCCGATAAACGATCTCACCGAGAAGTACAACATAATGCAGTCGGCCATGGCTTCCTCCGAGCGGATATTCCAGCTTCTCGACACGAAGGCGCGGGAGACCGACGTGCCCGAGCCCGCGCGAATCGGGCGGCCGCGCGGCAAGATCGAATTCCAGAACGTCTGGTTCGCCTATAACGGCGAGGACTGGGTGCTGAAGGACGTGAGCTTTACGGTCGAGCCTGGCGAGACCTGCGCGTTCGTGGGTGCAACGGGGGCAGGGAAAACCTCCATCATAAGCCTCATCGGTAGGATGTATGAGATCTCGCGCGGGCGCATCCTTCTCGACGGCGTCGACATACGGGATATCGCGAGGCACGAATTGCGTAGCCACATCGGCGTGGTGCAGCAGGACGTGTTTCTTTTCACGGGGGATATCGCCAGCAACATCAGGCTGAACAACCGGGATATCACTGACGAGAAGGTTCTGGAGGCCGCGAAGTATGTGAATGCCGATAGGTTCATAACAGAGCTTGCAGGCGGCTACCACGCCGAGGTTAAGGAAAGAGGGGTCACGCTATCTAGCGGCCAGCGGCAGCTTCTTGCCTTCGCAAGAGCCCTTGCATTTGATCCCGCGATCCTGGTGCTGGATGAGGCTACCGCCAATATCGACACTGAAACGGAGGCGCTCATCCAGGACGCCCTGGCGAAGCTCGTCCGCGGCAGAACCACGCTCATCGTGGCACACAGGCTTTCGACTATACAGAGCGCCGACAAGATCATCGTCATCCACAAAGGCCGCGTGCGCGAGGTCGGCACGCACCAGGAACTTCTAGCGAAGCGGGGCATATACTACCAGCTCTATCTCCTCCAGTATAAGGAAGAGCTGCGGCGTGCCCACACCGGAGAGGAGGCGCGGTGAAGGAGGTCTCGTTACCTCCTGGGCGGCGTTGTGGTTTCCTTCATACATCGGCATAGCATGTGTTGTATAATTGCCCGGGAGGGAGAGAAATGCCGGGGTCTGTTTTCGTAGATGAGAGCAAGTGCACCGGGTGCGGTGCCTGCATCCCGAACTGTCCCGCAGGCGCCATTAAGATGGGGTCGGACGGGCGGTCGACTTGTGACGCCCAAGAGCCCGGTCCGCCATCTATTGTTGCGTACAGCGTCGAAATGGGGCGCGTGCTTCAACTGGCCGCAAGGGTGGCGCCTGTGAACTCCACCGTTCTCATACTTGGCGAGTCAGGCGTGGGCAAAGAGGTCGTGGCGAGGTTCATCCACAGGCAAAGCCGGCGTCGAGGAGGACCGTTCGTCAACATCAACTGCGGCGCGATTCCCGCAAGCTTGCTAGAGTCCGAACTCTTCGGCTATGAAGCCGGCGCGTTCACGGGAGCTAGGCGCGAAGGCAAGCCCGGCATGATCGAAGTTGCATCCAGGGGCACGCTCTTCCTGGACGAGATATCCGAGCTGCCTCCCGATCTCCAGGTCAAGCTCCTGCAGGTGATTCAAGAGCGAAGATTAACGAGGGTCGGCGGGGTCAAGCCCGTGGATGTGGACATCCGAATAATCGCCGCCACGAACCGGGATCTTCCGGCTATGGTCCGAAAGGGCGAATTCCGTGCTGACCTGTTTTACAGGCTGAACGTGGTGCCCATTACCGTCCCGCCGCTCCGCGAGCGGCCCGACGATGTCATCCCCCTTATCTACCACTTCCTCGATAGGCTCAACAAGGTCCACGGCTACCACAAGACCATATCGGAGGAGGCAAGGGAGCTCCTCACAACCTACTCGTGGCCTGGCAACGTGCGGGAGGTAGAGAACCTCATCGAGCGGCTCGTCGTGACAGTCGAAAGGGACGAGATCACTGCCGACGACCTCCCCCAGCACGTTCGCGAAGGCCGTGTAGCAGACGGGGCGACAGTGACGGTGGGAGGGGTTATGCCGCTTCGCAAGGCAGTCGAGGAAGTCGAGAGGCAGATCATCGAGCTTGCGCTCGCGGAGCACAGGAGCACATACAGAATCGCAGCCCTTCTCGGCGTAAACCAGTCCACGGTGGTACGCAAGATCAAAAAGTACTTGAGAACCAGGAAACAAACCGTCGGGTAGGAGGTGCCGTGCCCGATGAGTTCATCGCTAACCGCTCAGTCCAAGTTCGTGCTCGAGGTCAGCTGTAAAGTTCTGTATAAACTGCACTATCTCGTCATACGCGGTTTTCCGTGTCGCTCCTTCCATTCTGGCTATCTTCAGTTTTCGAGGAGACATGGAGGAATTCGGCGTGTACGGAAAGCTTCTCCTGCGACAGCCCTGGCATCAGGGCTCAAACGGAAATGCAGCGATGCATTCTATGATGCACTGGAGCATTAGCCTTATCCATTCCCCCGCACTGGCCCGAGCGTGAAGCGGCATCCACTGCACCCCGCTGCCGCGCCAGCCACAAAGGAGCCCTCTGCCCAGGCGGGGTCACGCAGCATCAGCACGACCGGCCTGGGGAAACGCTTCGGCGGTACGGGGCGCCTGGCAGGGCTGCGTGCTCCTCGCGTGCACCATTTCGCGTTGACCGCCCTGGCACGCATTGGGTCGAGGTTCAGTAATGCACATACGCATTAGAAGATGGGCGGGTCGGTGCTGTTAACAGAATCCTGCAAGAGGATTTGTGAAGCATATCACAAGGATTCGGATTGCTTCCCACCGCGATATTGTGATATGCTTCACAA
>JBFMGS010000036.1:15776-24914 GCA_040752635.1 Bacillota bacterium | reverse complement strand
GGATGCAGTAAGAGTGTTCACCGTCTTTCCCCGCAGGCTGAGTCTTACTGGCACGTGCTATAGTATATCTGGTTCGTGACCGGGGTATCCTGGCCGTGCGCAATGGCAGGAAGCCTCTCGTCGTCCTCTTCGGAGCACTCGTCCTTGGCGTCTGACTTCCGGAGCGCAAGGTCGAGAACCTGGTCCATATGGTCTACGAACATAAGGTTCATGTTGTCAAGGACGTTCTTCGGCACTTCCTCGGTATCCTTCCGGTTTTCCTCCGGGAGCACAACAGTGAAAACGCCAGCTCGATGCGCTGCGAGGATCTTCTCCTTGATGCCGCCTACAGCAAGCACCCTCCCGCGGAGGGTGATCTCCCCTGTCATGGCGACGTCGCATCTCACCGGGCGCCCCGAAAGTGCAGATGCCAGCGCCGTAGCCATCGCTATTCCCGCGGACGGCCCGTCCTTGGGTATGGCTCCCTCCGGCACGTGGACGTGTATATCGCGGTCCTGGTAGAACCCGGCGTCGATGCCGAGGTCGTCAGCCCGCGACCTGATGTACGTGAACCCAGCTTGAGCAGACTCCTTCATAACGTCGCCCAGCTTGCCAGTGAGCGTGAGCTTGCCGGTGCCCTTCATCACCGAGACCTCTATGGCCAGGATGTCGCCGCCCGCCTCAGTGACTGCAAGCCCGGTGGCGACGCCGACCCTATCCTCGGACTCGGCGACCCCGTACCGGTACTGGGGGATCCCGAGGTACTTCTCCACATCACATGCGTCCACCGTGATCTCGGAGTCAGCACTCCTGCCGCCCACTACCTTTTTCGCGATCTTTCGCAGTATCGACGAGATCTCCCGCTCGAGGTTCCGTACCCCAGACTCGCGCGTGTACTTCCGGATGATCGTCCTTATCGCATCCTGTGTGATGCTGACTTTATAGCCCTCGAGACCGTTTTCTCTCATCTGCTTGGGCACCAGGAAGTGCGAGCCGATCTGCACCTTGTCTTCCTCTGTGTACCCCGGTATAACTATGATCTCCATCCGGTCTGACAGAGCCTTTGGTATGGCATGGAGCACGTTCGCCGTGGTAATGAACATCACATCCGACAAATCGAACGGTATCTCGATGTAGTGGTCGCCAAAGGCCGCGTTCTGCTCGGGGTCGAGCACTTCGAGCAGGGCTGACGACGGATCGCCACGGAAATCGTAGCTCATCTTATCCACCTCATCGAGGAGGATCACCGGGTTCTTGGAACCAGCCTGCCGCATAGCCTGGATTATCTTGCCCGGAAGCGCGCCCACGTACGTACGCCGGTGCCCCCGGATCTCCGCTTCATCCCGCACGCCCCCAAGCGAGAACCTGACGAACTTCCTCTCAAGGGCACGAGCTATGGACTTACCCAGCGACGTCTTACCTACGCCGGGGGGCCCCACGAAACAAAGGATAGGGCCTTTAAGTTTGCTTGTGAGCTGGCGCACGGCGAGAAACTCCAGGATGCGCTCCTTGACCTTTTCCAGGCCGTAATGGTCCTCATCGAGGATTTTCGCTGCCATGTCGATGTCAACCCGATCTTCGGTCTTATGCGTCCACGGCAACGCTAGCAGCCAGTCAAGGTAGGTCCTCACCACCACGGCCTCCGCCGCCATCGGCGGCATTTTCTCGAGCCGCTCAACCTCGCGGACGGCGCGCTCTTCGACTTCCCTTGGCAGCTTGGCCGCGGCTATCTTTTCGCGGTACTCCTCGCCTTCGGCGGATCGGTCGTCCCTCTCGCCGAGCTCTTTCTGGATGGCCTTCATCTGTTCACGCAGGTAATACTCTTTCTGCGTCTTTTCCATTTGCTTTCTCACGCGCGAGTTGATCTTCTTCTCAAGCTCAAGGATCTCCATCTCCTTGAGGAGGATCGCGCACAGCTTCTCCAGCCTGACCTTGGGAGACGCAGCCTCAAGTATCCTCTGCTTGTCCTCGGTCCGTAAAGGCAGGTGAGCCGCGATGTCATCAGCAAGCCTGCCCGGATCATCTATGGTCTGGACGGAACCAAGGATCTCGGCGGGGATCTTCTTCCCCACCCTGACGTACGACTCAAAATACCCCAGGACGCTGCGCATCAGCGCCTCAAGCTCCTTCGTCATACGCTCAGAGGTATCCATCAACTGGATCTTTACCTTGTAGAACGGCTCTACCTGGGTGTACTCGACGATCTTCCCGCGTTCCACACCCTCCACCAGAACCCTGATGGTCCCATCGGGGTACCTGGCAAGCTGCTTGATCTCGGAGACCGTGCCGACATCGTAGATGTCCTTGGGCGTTGGATCGTTGAGCCTTGCCTGCTTCTGCGAGACGAGCAGGATCAACCTGTCGTTCATCATGGCGTCTTCGAGTGCTGCGACTGACCTTTCCCTGCCCACATCGAGAGGGACTGTCATGTAAGGGAACACGATCACCCCGCGCAATGGGAGGAGAGGCACGACTTCTCTTGTGGTTGCTGCTTTGCCTGCTTCTTTGGACATGCTCCATCCACACCTCCTCGGCTACTCCGGCGGACTGTTCCTCGTTTCGTGCTACAAACCACGCCATGCGCCCAGATTCATCACTGCAACTACCCGATACTGTCACTACACAGTACTGCCACTACACAGTGTATTCGCGCCGGCCTGTCCGATTCCTGCCCCTTGCGCAATCCTGCGAGCCTGGCACGACACAGTCCGCAAGGCAGGACGCGCCGCGCGGCGGACCTGCGGCATATAGCAGCATGCAGCGGATGGACCTTTGGAAAACGACGAAGCCCCGCCTGATACGTAACCGTATCACACGGGACAGTATTATGTCAACCTGCCGCAACTGTCAATTTCTGTTGAGGGGTGAAGAGGATAGGAAACTTGGAGGGGACTTGGCCGGCCAACTGAGAGACATAGCCGGGCCGAAGAAGTCAGGCCTTCCCTTCAGAGCAAGCACCGCTGTCTGCACCGCTTCCTCGATCCTGTCCACAGGTAGAACCACGATGTCGCTTCTTTCCCCGAATACCTCCTGCCAATTCTCGCGCGGGACGATCACCCTCTCAGCACCGGCCTGGACAGCCGCTTCGACCTTCGCCACGATCCCGCCTACGGGCTTCACATGGCCCCTTATGGATACCTCCCCGGTCATAGCCACCTTGTTATCCACGGGGGTCTGGGTGATCGCTGAGTATATGGCCGTCACGATCGCAGTACCGGCTGAAGGGCCGTCGAGCGGTATGCCCCCTGGGAAGTTCACGTGAATGTCGTAGTCCTCGGGCCTGACAGAAAGGAACCTGCGAAGAACCGTGATGACGTTCTCCACCGAGCCCCTGGCCGTGCTCTTGCGCCTGATTATCCTCCCAGTGTCGCCCATCTCCTCTTCTTCGACGAGGCCCGTCGTCACGACTTTTCCCGTTCCTCTTTCCACAGGGATCGCGGTGGCCTCGATCTCCACCAGCATACCGTTATTCGGCCCATACACGGCGAGCCCGTTTGCATACCCGACCTGAGGTTCCTGCGGAACCCTTTTTTCCAGACGGGGCGAATACTGGCCCGTGTTCACGACCCATTCCACGTCGGCTCTCGTGACAACCTGTCGGCCGCTCGTGAGCGCCGCGCCGCCAGCGATCTGCAAGATGTTGACAGCGTCGCGACCGTTCGCCGCGTATTTCTTGATGACCTCGAGGGCATGCTGCTCAAGGATGAAACCGGCCTTCTGCGCTGCGTTGGCCGCGATGATCCCCACCTCTTCCGGCGTCAGAGGGCGGAAGAACACCTCGATACACCGCGACCGTATGGCCGGGGGGATATCTTGCGGCGTCTTGGTGGTAGCCCCCACCAGCCGAAAGTCAGCGGGCAACCCATTCTGGAATATATCGTGGATGTGTTGAGGTATGTTGGTGTCCTCGGAACTATAGTAGGCGCTCTCCAGGAAGACCTTCCTGTCCTCGAGGACCTTGAGAAGCTTGTTCATCTGCACCGGGTGGAGCTCCCCTATCTCATCGATGAACAGGACCCCTCCGTGGGCTTTGGTAACAGCGCCCGGTTTGGGCTGGGGAATGCCCGCTATCCCGAGGGGGCCAGCACCCTGGTATATGGGGTCGTGAACCGACCCTATCAGGGGGTCAGCTATTCCCCGATCGTCAAACCTCGAAGTTGCGCCATCCACCTCAACGAACTTCGCCCACTGCTTGAAGGGCGAACGAGGGTTTCGCTTGGCCTCCTCCAGCACTACTCTAGCAGCGGCGGTCTTGCCCACACCGGGAGGTCCGTACATGATGACGTGTTGAGGGTTCGGTCCGCACAGTGCAGCCCTCAGGGCCCTCAGGCCTTCCTCTTGTCCGACGATCTCCTTAAGCGACGTAGGCCTCGTTTTCTCCGACAGCGGCTCTGTCAGAGATATGCTGCGGAGCTTCTGGAGCTTTTCCATTTCCTTGCGGGACTCGCGATCAACCGCAACCCTGCTTCCCTGCTGTGTTCGGAGCAGGCTCCAGAAGTATAGCCCGATAACTACGGCAAAGAAAAGGTTTATGACCCCGAAGATGTTGCCTGCGAAATCCATGCAAAAAGCCGCCTCCATCCAGTCGGATGGTTACTCCCGTGATGTATTATTTCCACAGCCTGCAGTGTTAAGTATGGTGGCAAAGGATGGTGGAAGAGTAAAGGGAGGCCGGGCTAAAGCCAGACCTCCCTTGAGATGCGAGTATGCAGAGCAGTGATGCCGCTACGCCGTCTCTTCCCTTTTCTTTGCCCCCTTGCGCTCCTGGAGCACCATGGTGGGCTTTGCCGTACCCTCCACTGCTTCCGGAGTCAGCACGACTTTTTTCACGTCGCTGCGCGAGGGGATCTCGTACATGATGTCAAGCATGATCTTCTCCATAATCGACCGCAGGCCCCTTGCGCCGGTGTTCCGTGCTATCGCTTTCCTTGCTATAGCGACGAGGGCGTCATCGGTGATCTCGAGTTCCACCCCATCGAGATCGAACATCCTCTTGTACTGCTTGGACAGCGCGTTCCTAGGCTCAGTGAGTATTCTCACAAGAGCGGCTTCGTCAAGCGCGTCAAGAGGAACCACCACTGGCAGCCTCCCGATAAACTCGGGGATGAGCCCGAACTTTAGAAGGTCTTCAGGCATGACCTGCCGCAGGATGTCTCCGATATTCGCATCGATCTTGGGACGAAGCTCGGCTCCGAAGCCCAGCGTCTTCTTACCCACCCGGTTCTGGATGATCTTCTCCAGCCCGTCAAAGGCGCCGCCACATATGAAGAGAATGTTTGTAGTGTCTATTTGTATGAACTCCTGGTGCGGGTGCTTTCGCCCGCCCTGCGGGGGCACGCTCGCGACCGTCCCCTCAAGGATCTTCAGGAGAGCCTGCTGAACACCTTCTCCAGAGACGTCTCGCGTGATCGACGGGTTCTCGGATTTTCTCGCTATCTTGTCAACCTCATCGATGTACACGATGCCCTTCTCCGCCTTCTCGATGTCGTAATCTGCTGCCTGGATGAGCCGGAGTAGGATGTTTTCCACATCTTCCCCCACATACCCGGCCTCCGTGAGCGATGTTGCGTCGGAGATGGCAAATGGCACGTTAAGGATCCTGGCCAGGGTCTGCGCGAGCAGAGTCTTGCCGACGCCGGTTGGGCCCAGGAGCAAGATATTGCTCTTCTGAAGCTCCACGTCGTCTACGCGCACGTTGGCGCCGATACGCTTGTAGTGGTTGTAGACAGCCACCGCAAGAGTCTTCTTGGCGTCTTCCTGCCCGATGACGTACTGATCCAGGATTTCCTTTATCTCCTTGGGTTTCGGGATGTTGCCCAATTCGACATCTGCATCTTCGCCGAGCTCTTCCTCTATGATCTCGTTGCAGAGCTCGATGCACTCATCGCAGATATAGACCCCCGGCCCCGCTATGAGCTTCTTGACCTGGTCTTGCACCTTGCCGCAGAACGAGCACTTGAGCTGGCCCTTCTCGTCGCCGAACTTGAACACCCTACCACCCCCTATTCCTTCTTAGTACGGAAGATCTCGTCAACGATCCCGTAGGCTTTCGCCTCCTCAGCCGACATGAAGAAGTTCCTGTCAGTGTCCGCCACGATTTTCTCCATGGGTTGGCCGGTGTGCTTCGCCAGTATTTGCTGGGTTACTTCCCTCAGCCTGACGATCTCCCTCGCCTGGATCTCGATGTCGGTGGCCTGGCCCTGAGCGCCTCCGAGCGGCTGGTGGATCATGACCCTTGAGTACGGAAGAGCATACCTCTTGCCTTTAGTTCCCGCCGCAAGCAAGAGCGCGCCCATGCTTGCAGCCATGCCGATGCACGTGGTGGCCACGTCCGGCTTGATATACTGAATCGTGTCGTATATGGCAAGCCCTGACGTCACAACGCCGCCAGGGCTGTTGATGTAGAGGTTGATGTCCTTATCGGGATCCTCGCCCTGCAGGAAAAGCATCTGCGCGATGACGAGGTTCGCCACATCGTCATCGATCGGGCCGCCCAAAAAGATGATCCTGTCCTTGAGCAGCCTCGAGTATATGTCGTAGGCCCGTTCCCCACGGGGTGACTGTTCAACAACAATCGGAACAAGGTTCACTTCCGACCCCTCCTCTTACTAAGATCATATGCTTACTCACCCGCCGAGAGTCGGACCAGGTGGTCTATGGTCTTTCTCCTGACAATTGCATCCTCTATATCGCCAATACGTCCGATCTTTGTCAGGAGTTCCCGGATCTCCTCAACGGTCTTCCTCTCCCGGTTCGCGACCTCTCTGAGCTCAGTGTCAATTTCGTCGCGGGTGGCAGTAATTCCTTCAGCTTTGCTCACGGCATCCATCACAAGTTCGGACTTGACCATAGAGTATGCATCATCGCGGTAGCTTTTCCGCAGTGCATCCTGGTCCAGGCCGCAAGCGTCCAGGTATCCCTCCAGCGTAAGGCCCTGCTGCGCGAGGCTATCCGCAAGGCTCCGGACCATACGGTCCACCTGGCGTTCAACGAGAACCTCAGGCACATCCACCTCGGACTCCTTTGTGATCTCATTGATCACGGCCTTCTTATACTCCGTTTCGGCCCGGCCCTCCGCGGCCTTTTGCAGCCGCTCGCGGATGTCCCGCCTCATGGCATCGAGGCTTTCGTACCCGCCGACCGCCCTGGCAAACTCGTCGTCCAGCTCAGGAAGCTTCCTCTGGCGTATGTCCTTAACCTTGACGTGTGCCACAGCAGCTTTTCCGGCGTAATCCTTGTCATGGAAGTTCTCGGGTAGCAGAGTCTCGATGTCCTTCTCGTCGCCGATAGCAAGGCCGACCAGACCCTGGCCGAGGCCTTGAAGGTCCTGCTTGGCGCCTACTTCTATGACGAGATCTTTCCCCCCGCCGCGAACCTCGAGCGGCTTCCCTTCCGAAGTAAGGGCCATGTCCACGGTCACAAGGTCCCCTTCGGCCACTGTGTCATGGTCTGCAGGCACGGCGGCGCTCCGGTTTTGTTGGAGGACGCGTATATACTGGTCTACCTCGTCATCTTCTACCCGGGGCACATTCTTCTCTACCCTGACGGCTCGGTAATCGCAAAGCTTGACCTCAGGCCGCACGAGGACTCTGGCTTTGAACTTCAGCGGGCGGCCGTCCTCGATTTGCTCCACGTCGAAGTCTGGCTGGTCTATAGGGTCGATGCCAGTCTCCTTCACCGCGTCCGCATAGGCCCGCGGAACAAGGGCCTTGAGTGCGTCCTCGTAGAGGGCGCCTTTCCCTATTCTCATCTCAAGAACATGTCTTGGGACCTTTCCCTTGCGAAAGCCGGGCACAATAACGCGCTGCGCTAGCTTGCGGTAGCTCTCGTCAAGAGCCCGTTTGACCTGGGCTTCATCCACTTCGATTGCTAGATGCGCAAAGTTCCCCTCTATTCTCTCCACCGTAGCTTCCACTTATGCCCACCCCACCAACGATATCGCGTTTATGCAGGCCTCCGAGATATCTCGCAAGGTCCATGGTGCCTTCTCACGGCGCTTGCTTCGAGATCACCTCGAGATCAAATACGTGCCGGACTCCGCCCATGCACGACTATTCTACCGCAGATTCAAATGGAACGCACAAAAACAATACCTCGGTAGGCGACCAAGCCGCGACTGCCGAGGCAGTATCCTCCTCTCCTTTCGGCCCATCGTATTCTACCACGCGGCGCGGGGCATTGTAAAGCAATCATGGGCCGAATCGCAGGCACGGGCCTGAGTTTTCAGTTGAAAAGCGCGCTTATGGAGACATTGCCATGTATTCGCCTGATTGCCTCCGCAATTAAGGGAGCAACCGATAGCACACTGATCTTGTCGAGCATGCGGTCTTCCGGGATCGGAACGGTGTCGGTGACCACAAGCTCGGCGATGGCAGGGTGTGAAAGCCGCACAGGCGCGTCGCTTGAGAGTACTGCGTGTGTGGCGCAAACCAGCACCTCAGGGCGCGCGCCGCCCTTTAGCAGCGCCTCAACAACGTTCACGACGCTCCCGCCAGTATCGATTATGTCTTCTATGATTATGCAGGTCTTGCCCTCGACCTCTCCAATAACGTGCGTCACCTCAGATACGTTGTGAGATGGCCGGCGCTTGTATACCACTCCCACAGGCATGTCTAGCCGCGATGCAAGGCGCTCGGCGGTCTTGACGCGGCCTGCGTCGGGCGCTATGACGATCCCATTACTGATGCGCCTGGCTCGGCAATAGTCCACGAACATCGGCAGTGCAGTGAGATGATCCACCGGGATGTTGAAGAAGCCCTGGATCGCAGGGGCATGCAGGTCGATGACCACCACGCGGTTTGCGCCAACAGTCGTAAGCACATCAGCGACCATCCGAGCGGATATGGGCTCGCGCGGGGCGTCTTTCTTTTCCTGCCTGGCGTAACCGTAATAAGGAACGACCGCGGTAATGCGGTCCGCCGAGGCGCGCTTGAGGGTGTCGATCATGATGAGCATCTCGACGAGGCTCTCGTTGACCGGGGCGGCAAAGGGCTGGATTACGAAAACGTCGTCGCCCCTCACTGTCTCGAGATATCGCACGTAAATCTCGCCGCATCTGAACCTGTGGATGTCAACGTTTCCAAGCGGCACTCCAAGCTGTTCAGCAACGCTTGCGCCCAGCCTCGGGTTGGCAGTGCCTGTAAACAGCTTGAGTTCCCC
>JBFMGS010000036.1:0-15676 GCA_040752635.1 Bacillota bacterium | reverse complement strand
ATCGCACGTAAATCTCGCCGCATCTGAACCTGTGGATGTCAACGTTTCCAAGCGGCACTCCAAGCTGTTCAGCAACGCTTGCGCCCAGCCTCGGGTTGGCAGTGCCTGTAAACAGCTTGAGTTCCCCTACGGTGGCCAAGCCGATCCCCCCAATTCCCTCTCCCTTGTATCTAATGTATCTAACTGTTAAGATATCAGGGTTCTAGATGGAAATCAACAAGTAGGCCACGCCCATAAGCAGGACGATTATGCGGTGGAGAGGCCAGCCAGTCCAAACCACGGTGACGCCTCCTCGTCTTACTCCAGCATCGGCCTTTCCGCCGGGGTTTGCTGATAGTCTGGCTGGTAGGTGGCGACTTCGTCTACGGAGACAACTTCTTCGGTTCGTATCGAACGCAAAACAGCATCCGCGGTCTTCAGATCCCCGCAGGCCATTTCAAGGAGTTACGCTGATGGGCTCCTTGCGGGTAAAGGCGTTGTAGAAGTTGAGGAGCTCGGGGCTCAAAGAAGGCAAGGAGAAAGGCGCTCGGGAATGATGTCCCTGACCGTGACATAAAAACGGCTGAAGACCACAAGGCTCTTGTTTGAGAGATGATCTACGTGGCTTGCTCAGGTCACTGGAACCAGCAGACTGATACCCTCGGGACTCACGAAGCGCCGGCCCAGCCCGTCCAGGACTCTCCCCGCTGATTAAAGTGAGTCGTCTATGGGAGACTTGCAGGAAGATCACGATATCTACGCCTACGCGATCCCGTCCGGCGAGCGCGAGATGATCGACGATCTCCGGCGGGCTCTCGGGCTCTCCGATAAATAGCGCCTCTAGCTGCATAAATGGAAGAATGGACAGCAGTTGGACAATACCAGCCGCTGTCCATTTATATTTGCCCAGCGTACGGGCCGAATCCTAACAATATGGGGTGGATGATGGGATTCGAACCCACAACCCCTGGAGCCACAGTCCAGTGCTCTCACCATTGAGCTACACCCACCACAAGAGCTACCTAGCAGCTTCTGTTACTGATTCTGTGCGCGACTTACCAGCCCAGCGGGTCTTGTCGCGCGGGACACCTAGAGAATACCACATAAGCCTGGTACCGTCAAGCCTCTGCCAGGGCCTCAGGGTCTCTCAGCCAGGGCCCCTGTTCTTCCAAAGCCTCTCCAGCAAAGCATCAGCGGGCGACGTAACGCACGGTGAAACAGTAGTACGCTGCCTTCCCGTCTTGCCAGTTGCGCCACGCCTGGCAGAATGTGAGCCTCTTGTTTGGCCCACGCGGCGTCGTACCCCCAAAAGCAGTCATTTCCCCTCAATGCTTTTCAATAGCTTTCTCGCCTCTTCCTTGGACTCCTCGTCTGAAGCAGGGTCCTCTGGGTCATTCGGTAGGGCTAACAGGTAATTGAGATGCTCTCGCGCCTTTGCGTAATCCTTCTTCTTGATGAAGGCCTTGGCTGTATCCAGGCGCATCCCGACATCGTTTGGGTTTAGCGCGATGGCCTTTTCAAAGTACTCAAGTGCTTTGTTGATGTTTCCGAAGCTTATGACGCCGGGCAGTTCACGGTAGAGGCACGCGAGCACATGGTACGATGGAGCATGGTTTGGATCGATCTTGATTGCCTTCTCCAGCGCATCGCGCATCGGGCCCGCCATGGACAGGCTCTGAAGAATACCTCTCGTCTCGCCCCATCGCCCGATGGCAAGTCCATACCAGTACCATCCGTCCAGACCGCTCGGGTTGGCCTTAGTAGCCCTTTCGGCGTAATCCTTCGCCTTCTCGTAAGTCGCCAGTTTGTTTTCTCTTGGACTCTTGCCCCCGATAAACTCGTACGCCCGTGCAAGTCGCCAAAGAATGTCGTAATGCTCCGGATACGCTTTAAGGCCTTCATCCAAAAGGGCAACTGACTCTCTTACCTTGCTCACGTCTGCCCTGCCCCGGTACATCTCATCTGCCCTGGCCGTGTAGTCCAACACATTGCCAGCCGCGGACAGAACCCCGCCGCACAGCGCGACGACTCCCGCGACAATCAAGACCAGTAACCCGACTCTGGAACTTCCGGAACCCTTCGCCACCTTCGCATCTCTCCTTCCGATGTGAGGCTCGGCATAGGAGTTCCACCTCCTGTACAGGTTTTCCTTCTTCAGACCCGTGGTTACACCCCACCGGGTTCATGCTGCGAGCAACGGGGCACTGAATTCCGGGTCTAAACTAAGTCGGCAGGGCGACTCAGCCTAGCGGCGAACGGGTCGGTTGAATAGGTAGCTAGAGACCGACGCCTTCATCCCTTGAGCGCACCCGCCAGCAGACCCCTGATGAAATAGCGGCCCAACAGCACGTACACCACCACGGTGGGCAGCGCGGCCAAGACCGAACCCGCCATGGGCAGGTTCCACGATACCGCCTGGCCTCCGGCGAGGTTAGCGAGGGCGACTGTGATGGGCTGTGAAGCAGGGCGAGCGAGTGTCACCGCAAACAGGAACTCGTTCCATATCTGCGTAAATTGCCAGATCGCGACGACCAGGAACGGAGGGCCAGAGAGAGGCATTACTATCCACCGGTATATGCCAAGGAAGTTAGCCCCATCTATAAATGCAGCTCCGAGCAGTTCATCGGGGATCTCCGCATAGAAGCTCCGGAAAAGCAGGGTAGTTATGGGCAGCCCGTATACCACGTGAACCAGCACAAGGCCGGGCAAGCCGCCGTAGAGCCCGATCCTACGCATGAACTGGAACAGGGGAACAAGGATGCTCTGGTAGGGTATGAACATGCCGAATACTATCAACGGCAGGACAACCCCAGCGCCAGGGAACGCCCACTTGCACAGAACGTAGCCGTTCAGCGAGCCAAGCGCCGCTGAGACCAGCGTGGCAGTGATCGCCAGGATCACACTGTTCTTCAGAGAAGGGGCGAATTGCTTCAACGCGGTAGAATAGCTCGCCCAGTACGGACGCGCCGGAGGATTCCACGCAGTGAGGAGGTTGATCTCCGATGGCGCTTTCAGGCTTGTGACAACCGTCATGTAGACGGGCACGAGATACGCCACAGCAAGGAGGATGAGGAGAGTGTACACGAGACACCTGATTGCACGTTGTTGGCACATTGCTACCGACCACTCCTCGCTCGCAGGGAAGTCACGAGGTAAGGAACGATTAGTGTGGAGACCATAACCAACAGAATGACGGCGATGGAGGCCCCCTTTGCAAGCTCGTTACCGCGGAACGTGGTAAGAAACATCAGGATCGCCGGCACGCTCGTGGGCGCATTGTCGGGTCCCGCCATGGCGAAGATGAGGTCGAAGATCTTGAGCGCAATGTGACCCAGCACTATGATGGCACTCCACGTAATGGGCGTCAGCAAAGGGAGTTCCACGTAGCGATACATCTGAAACTGGCTTGCGCCATCCACCCGTGCAGCCTCCCGCAGCTCGTCGGGAATGGTACGGAGCCCCGCAAGATAGAGGGCCATGGTGTATCCCGACATCTGCCAGGAGGCCGCTATCACGACGCCGATGAGGGCAAGGTTGAAACCATGGGGCTCCGGAGATGGCAAGATATGGCATGTGCCAGCATGGCCCGAAAGCGTCCAGGCTACCACGACCACGGCTGGCACTGCCGCTATGAGAGCGCTTCTGTGCCGGTGGCGGAACAGTAGCCACAGCACAGCGGCGGCCAGCACGACGGATGCGACCACCCCAAGATAGTAAGGCAGCATCTGCCAGTTGAACTGCAACGTTTGATCCCTGCTGCTGAGCCACAGGAACCCGCCGGGCGGCAGCCCGACCGTCGCAGGAAGCACGTTGACGCCGCCCCGGGGCTGAAAAAGCCAGCGCCAGATGGTCCCTGTCACGATGAATGATAGCGACATGGGGAACAGGAAGGTGGTGCGAAACAGCGCTTCCCCCCGGATGCGTTGGTCAATGAGAGTTGCCAGGAAAAGCCCGGTCGTCAAAGAAGCCGCCACAAAGAGCAACGTAAAGAAGACCATGTTGACTATGTCCTGCCGGAAGCGAACGTTGAGGAAACCGGCGAAGAGGTCCCTGTAGTTCTGGAGCCCGATTAGATGTATCTCGGGCTTCAGGGCAAGAGCCGCCCCTTGGCCCCAGTCGGTCAGCGATATGTATATCGTGCGCCCGATAAACCCATAGACGAATATGGCCAGTAGAGCAAGGGAAGGCATGATGACAAGAACTGCCGCCAACTGGTCGCCCTTAATGCGTGTCCACCGCATCTCCTCTCGCCTCCCGAGGGGAATCCATCATGAGAAGCTCATACTACCCGTCAGGGAGCAAACACCGCCCGGGGTTGCCGGCATCAGATTCGTCGTTTCCGCTTGGGAAGGTGAACACGGCCACCAAGAGGAACGACAGGCCTTGTAGCCTTGTGTCCTCCGTCGAAAGAGCTGGCGATAGGGCATTGGGATGTCCTTGCGGAGCGCCCCACTAGATTGTGCAAGCACCCGCCACTCCAAGCCGTCGCCGGCCGAAGCCGCCAGGGTGGCGGTGGCGCCAAGGCGACCTCGCGGGCCGCCGTGGCGCCACGATCGTGACACCCCTATCCTTGAACCGTTCGCTCTATTAGGTCCTCGCACGCGATCCGATTAGCCGGCGCCCTCCGCAGCCACTGGCGAGCTACCCTGCACCAATTAGCGAGCTATGCCCGCCTGGATGGCAATTGCCTGGGCGGCGTTGGCTGCGGCCTCGGGATTCCGGCCATTAAGGAAGATCTCCATGACCGTAGCAAAATCGTTCATGAACCGCTCATTCGCTACCACGCCATGAACCAGGCTGCCCGCAATCGCGTTGGTTTTCCAGTCCTTTGCCGCGCTTTGCAGATACGCGTTGTACTTGGAGAGGTCGCTGTCTGTACGGGCGCTGATAGAGCCTTTCAACGGATTGAATATGTCCTGAGCTTCCCGGCTTCCAAGCACCTTCAACCACGCCAGGGTGTTCTCCCGGTTCGGCGCTCCCACTGGCAGCCCGAACGAGTCGGAGAGCATCATGAAGACACCCTGAGTGCCGGGGGAGGGTGCCCATCCGAAGTCCTTCCCCGGCTGCAGGCGGAGAGTAGTAGCCATGTAGCCTGCCGCCCAGTCGCCCATGACGTTGAACGCCGCCTGCCCTTTGACGACCATGTCGGTCGCCTGCTGCCACGAGAGGGACGGGGCATCCTGGTTGGTGAACTGCAGGATCTGCGCGAAGGTCTTCCACACCCCTACCGCCTCGGGGCTTTTCCAGGACAGCTTGCCCTGCCACAGCGCCTCCCACTTCTCCCGGCCGAGACAGGCAAGGGCCACGCTTTCCCAAAGATGCGAGACAGTCCAGTTCTCGCCCAGGGCCAGCGGGACTATGCCTTTTGACTTGAGCGTCGGAGCGATGGCGAGGAACTCGTCCCACGTGGCAGGTACCTTGACGCCCCAGCGCTTGAGGTTGTCCGGGACATACCAGAGAACGTTGGACCGGTGGATGTTCACAGGCACAGACCAGATGCCTCGATCCGTGCTGAGCAGCTTCAGAAGGCCCTCAGGGAATACCGACTTCCATCCTTCCTTGGCGTAAAGGGCGCTGAGATCCTCCATGCGCCCTGCCACAACCCACGTGCCGATGAGTTCCTGTCCGGCATGGACCTGGAACGAATCCGGAGGATCGCCCCCAAGCATGCGTGTCTTTAAAACTGCTTTGGCATTGACCCCGGCTCCACCCGTGACCGTAGAATTGATCACCTTTACGCCAGGGTGCAGGCTCTCGTATCGTTCGATCAACGCTTGCAAGGCAGGTCCTTCGTCTCCCGCCCACCAGGAGAAGATCTCAAGCTTGCCGCTAAGAGGAGCTGAAGTTGCCGTCGCACCCAGGCACCCGAAGAACATCACGCTGATCCCGAGAAGGGCTAACCACTTCGTAATCTTCATCCTTATCCCTCCTGTTTGAGATGGTATCGAGGAGCCTCACACCGACCCACCCGAGCACACTAGCACATGGCCCAGGAAGTCCCTAACCCTCACCTACGCTTCCACTCAGAGATCCGCGACTTCTAACCCATGCTCTTCCGACCCTACCACCTCCTACCACTTCACGCATGCCCGTTTCACCCATGCATCGCCGCTGTGACATCGCGCCCCGGCCGGTCGGACCTTTCAGCCTTAACGGTCCCGGGACCTGGCTGCCGCTGCGCCAACAAACCTTGCTCCATACGTTGCGTTCACCACGGATACTGAGGTCCGTGCCTAGAGGGGGAGCCTCTCCAGTCGAGGCTCGAGAAGGTCTCTCGAGTCAAAGGCGGCGCTCCCGGCTCGTCGCGGACCGCCCCTGCTGGCGCCTCCCACCCGGGCAGGTCCCTCAAACGCAGCCGCTGACTGTCTCTGCAAGCGGCCAATGCAGGTAGGTGGGCACTCAACGGCTAGCCCGGCTACGTTTTGTAGCTTCAAGCCGTCATCCATCCGGTATCCGGCCCGAACCCGCTTCCCTCAGTTCCCGCGCCTTCTCTTCAGGCAGGGTATCATTTATGAACATACCTGCCCCGGATTCGCACCCTGCCAGGTACTTGATCTTCGTCGCTGTTCTGTGAGGGGGATAGAACTCAACATGCAAGTGGTAATGTTCGTACCGGCGCCCGTCGGTGGGCACCTGATGCATTATCATCATGTAGGGAAGAGAGAACCCAAACAGGCTGTCGTACTTCACCATCACGGCCTTCAAGATCTCTGCGAAGGCAGACCTTTCATCACCGTCGAACTCAAGCAGGCAGCCACTATGGGTGCGGGGATACAGATGGACTTCATACGGGTATCTGGCAAAGAAAGGGATGAAGCCCACAAACCTGTCATTCTCGGCAACAATGCGTCTGCCGTCCCGAAGTTCCTCATCCATTACGTCACAGAAGAGGCACCGCCCCCTCTTCGACATGTATCTGCTGGAGGACTCGAGCTCTCTGGCAGCGCGTGGCGGGATGAAAGGGAATCCGTATATCTGACCGTGTGGGTGGTGAAGAGTGACCCCTATCACGTCCCCCTTGTTTTCAAAGATCAAGACATATTTGACGTAATCCAGCCTACCGAGCTCCTCGTACCTATCGGTCCATACCTCTACCAGATGCGTGATATGTTCCACGCTCTGCTCTGTGAGAGTTGTGTGGTGCTCCTGGGTGTAGAGCACAACCTCGCATACCCCCTGCGCCGGTGCCACCTCGTAGATCCCGCTAGACTCCACCGCAGGGGCAGGAGCCAGGGGTCTAAAGGACGGGAACTTGTTTTCGAAAACCACTATCTCGTAACTAGAGGCCGGCACTTCCGTTGGGAAGCGAGGGTCCTGCGTCGGACAAAGCGGACAGTGCCCTTCCGGCGGCTTGTAGGTCCTCTCCTGCCGGTGGGTAGCAGTGACTATCCATTCCTCCAGTATAGGATTCCACCTGAGCTCAGACATTTCCAGCTGCTGAAACCTCCTGCTCGATGTCGAGATCGTTCCCTCTCATAGCTCTCTGACGTTGAGACCGGCCCGTCCGTTGACGCTCGAGACCGCCCCGTCCGCTCGCCCGGCCCCCGGGGTCTCGCCGTTCGATCTCCGTTCGCCCTCGCTCAGAGGGCTAGCCCTGGCACGGCCGGGCTCTGCGGGAGCACCAGCCTCCTCATTGCGAGCCTCCTCGTTGAGCGGCTCGCATCCCTCGGCGAACGAATAATAGATGAGGTAACGACCGTCCTCTTTCGTAACCACTGTTTTTCGCATCGCGTTGACCTACACCTCTCTTGCTCCGAGCCGGCATCCCCGGCCTTGGGATGCTCATGCATGCATGGCTGGCCTGCAACGTCGCTGGCAGGAGTGGAGTGGTCGCGAGGCCGCTCGAAACAGTCGCGTGCGACCGCGGGATACTTTAGCTCTTCAACAAAGTCTCCACAAGCCGCCTGGCCTCTCACGCCAGCGAGCCGGGGGCAAGTCCCGTGCGATGAAGTGGCTCGCCGACGCTCGCACGTCGCCCATCTCGCTCGGTTACTCTCTGATGAATACATTCTGCGCGGGAAGGCAAACTCCTGCCCGCCTCTATCGATCACCAGACCTTTTCGCAATTGACCCGCCGCAAGATATGACATCGCCGCCACAGAATACGTTCACCGGCGATTGCTCGATGTCAGGGCGGCCGGGAGCGGCATTCTCCTCATCTCTGAAGAAGTCGAGCATGTCCTGAGCGACATCCAGCGGCACAAACACAAGGCCGTCGTCCAGGTACTGAATACCGCTCTTCACAGAGCCGACTACGGTGAAAGTATAGCCTTTGAGGGAGCCGAGTGCCGTGTTGAAGACGAGAGTAAACTTGTCGCCTACGTTAAGCCCGAGTTTCTCGAGGGTCCTGTATCCCCCATGACGGCTCCACGCTCCCCCGGCTGGAGAAACCGCCCATCCGATAGATAGCGTGAGAACCCGACCAACTTGTCTTCGGGTTCGGGGTCCACGCCCACGGCCATGACGCCCTCCATCGCTGCTCCCTTGCTGACCATCGCGCCGAAGCGCAGCCGGGGCACGACGTTCTCCACGGAGTCGATGTTGCCGAGCGCTTCCACCATCGCCCGATAACCTTCCCCGCCAAAGCCGTCCACCGGGTAGTTGAGCGAAAGGAGCCTCTCCTTCACCTCGTACTCTTTGTTGATGATTCGTACATGGCCTGAACTGAGCCTTATGGAGTTGCCTATGAGCATTTCGATAGAGCCGTCTATGGTGCCTTTGGTAAGTATCACCACGAAGACCCCCACTGCAACCGCAAGAAGACTCAAGGCGGTGCGCGTCCGACTTCTGCCCCGATTGCGGAACGCGATCCGAACTAACTTCACGACTACCGCCCCCTAACCCTGCCGAAGAGAGACAATGGGATCCTGGGCTGCAGCCCTCCTGGCCGGCAGGTAACTGGCTACGAGACATGCGACGATGCCAAGCAGGAACGCCTCGACGATCATCGCCCAGTTCCAGGCACCACGGATGACGCCCGTAATTGGATAAGAGAGATCGATGTCCTTGTACGCCTCGAGTATGTCGAGACCGTGGTTCACCAGATAGACATTGCCGGCTACGCCCATGAGGCAGCCCGTAAGCGACCCCAGGACCCCGATCCCGGTCGCCTCAAACATGAACAGCAGCACGATCTCCTTCGCAGTCATTCCCATGGCCTTCATCATACCGATCTCGCGGACGCGCTCCATGGCCCCGAGAAGGATGGTGTTCACCACGCCCACCACGGCAATAAGCAGGATCATCAGGATGAATATCGCGTTGAACCCCTGCTTGGTCTGGCTTATAGCCAGGAAGTCCCTGGCGATCTCCCGCCAGGTGAACACCTCTCCGCTTATCCCTTTGGCTGCCAGGCCAGCCCCTACCGCTTTGGCGACCTTCTCTGGTCTCATCCCGCCGTCCAATCTTAGAGCTACCTCGGTCACCTCACCGTTCAGGGCAAGGCCCGAACCTGCTACGGCCAGTGGCAGATAGACCTGGCTTCTGTTTACTTGCGGATGCGGGCTCGTGAGCAAACCAACGACGGTTAGATCCAGGGCTTGAAATGCCTCATCCCGCGTTCGCGTCACGAGCGTGAAACCATCCCCCAGCCCGAGGCCCAAAATGCGCGCCAGATCGTACCCAAGGGCCGCTTCATTCGCTCCCGATGCCGGTAGGCGCCCTTCAACATATTCAGGCAAGGTGAAGACCCGGGAGTCTGAATTCGGGTTGACCGCCACAGCCATCACGGGGATCTCTTCCCAGCCCGTGTTCAGCCGCGCGCCGAAGATGAGCCGCGGGGTTGCCGCCTTCACGCCTTCTATGTCTTGTAAAACCTCCAACACTGGTCCCGGCTTCAGAGTACGATCGATGGGCAGCCTGTCCCGCTCCGAGAAATAACCGGCAGCGTGGATGCGCACCTCGTCGGTCTCCAGAAAGTCTGGATAGCTCCCTGCCGTCGAACCTGATTACACCGTCGCTAGCTGTGTCAAGACAACCAATCAGGTTGAGCAGCGTCGTCTTCCCTGATCCTGACGGCCCGGCAATCGCGGTGAACTCGCCCCTGGCGATTTCCAGGTCGATTCCCCTGAGCGCCGGTACCGTTACCTTGCCTTGATAGTAGTTCTTCTTAACTCCCTGCAGCTCCAAGAGCGCCATGATGTCTCCCTCCAGTCAGTGCTTCTCTGAAGCCTCTTCTTCCACGGCCTTGAAGGCCTCCCTTCTCTGTGGGACCTTAGTGACGAAGCTCACGTCAGGAGTGACGAAGCTTCTGCCAACACGCCTCCTCATGGATAATACTGCGTTCAATACGTTCAATCAAGACAACAAACCAGACTGAGTTCCTGAGAAGATGAGGATGGTTCTCGCCGGACCGGGGCCTTCACGCCGTATCCATCTGCGATATGTCTCGCCTGTCAGCAGGAGAAGCTGCCGCGACATCGAATGGTCAAATAGCTGATGGCTAATAGTTCCTTGGTTACCATTATATGGCTACAGAGATATCTGCGTGCCTACGGGAAGGACATCGAGGTGGTTACTGCCGCCGTGCCGCGGTAATACCGCAATGGACATGGCCCGGACATTCTATCATCAACCACATTTGCGAGGAGGGGAATCATGAAGTCGCTGAAGGTCGCGTTGTTCTTGGCCGTTTGTCTGCTGCTTGTGACTGCGCTGCCGGCATCGGCCATGACGACAGCAGAGGAGTTCACCGGGCTGTGGAACCGCTGTGCTGAAGGTATTGACAAAATGATCAAGAGCGGCTACGTCATGGAGCATGTCGAGTTCGACTGGTTGAAGCTGAATGAAGTGTACGTCTCAACCGAGTTCCTGTCCGCGGGTTACTCGTTTAAGATCGTCGGCGTGGGTGGCGCCGGGATTCGCGATCTCGACATACGCGTCTATGACGAGAACAACAATCTGGTGGCGGCGGACACCTTAGACGATGATGTGCCCGAAGTGGACATCGCCCCGAAATGGACCGGGAAGTTCCGCGTTGAAGTTGTCGTCGAGGTCTTGTCGCCGGGATGCAATCCGTCGGAGGACTGGTACTTCTGCTACATTATCGGCTCAAAGCCCTTCTAGTGATTGACTCCTCGCCCGGCCGGCGTTTGCCCGGCCGGGCAATTGCCTTTGTAGCGTTCGTGCTCACGTTGTCTACATGACCTGCGTTCCCGGCAGTTGCCGCCGGCATGCCGGCCACATGGTGCCTTTGCCTTGACCATTCGTACCCTTGGTTTCTCAGGCCCAGGCGCACAGGCTGATGCCGGTTTGCAGCGGAGCTGCAACACCGTCCGACCTGACGCGATATGCGGAAAGCCGTGAGGGGACCCATCACTCCACCATGTAAAGGATACCGATGGTACCGGGCCCGCAGTGACTTGCGATGACGGCCCCGGCAACTGTCTCATGAACCTCTCTTACCGCGGGAACCGCTTTTCGGATTCCGTCGACCAGGTAGAGCGCATCGTCGTGGCAGCCGGTATGAGTTACGAAGACGCGGTCGAGCACGACACGCGACGAGTCCGCACCGAAGTTCTCCAGGAGCTTATCGAGGGCTTTCTTCCTCGGCCCCCTCACCTTCCCGGCCACGATCATGCCGCCATCGACGACGGAGATTATGGGCCTCATCTGGAGTATAGCTCCGACGAGCGCCTGAACGCCTGTGCACCTCCCGCCCATCCTGAGGTAATCCAAGGTGTCGATAACGAATGAGGTCCTTATGCGGGAGGCGACTTCAATGAGCGCAGATGCAATCTCACGTGCGGGTTTTCCCGAGGCTGCGAGCTCGCAGGCAAGGATGACCTGCAGGCCGATACCTGTGGAGAGATTCGCGGAGTCGATCACGCTGACCTTCCCTTCTGGAAAACCGTCCGCCGCGAGCCGGGCGTTCTGAGTACCGGAAGAGAACTTACTAGAGATGCCGATGTAGACAACTTCACTTCCATCGCGGAGGGCTTCCTCAAAGACGCCGTGGAACGCCTCAGGGCTCGGCGCTGAGGTCTTGGGAAGCGTCTGCCGCTCGCTCACCATCTCGAAGAGGCTTGGCGTTGATATGTCGATCCCGTCCGTGAAGCTCTCCGACCCGAAGTTCACCGTGTAAGGAACCACGGTGATGCCGTACCTTCGAACGAGTTCAGGACTTAAGTCCGCAGTTGAATCCGTAATAATCTTGACGGTTGGCAAGTCGTGGACACCTCCGAGAAATACCTGGCATACCTACCCATGATCCCCATGCGAGGTAGAGGCCTGACGGGAATTCCAATAGGGAGTATATGTCGAAAAACGTCGAGTGTAAAGACGTCTAGCATCGGGAGTGTGCTTGACGGCGTCGGTCTTAGAGACGCCAGTTTCGTCCGCGCTACGCACCAAAATCAACGCCAGGCCGAGAAACTGACCTGGCGTTGCGCTTCAACAAAAATGGAGGCGACACCCGGATTCGAACCGGGGATAGCGGTTTTGCAGACCGCTGCCTTGCCACTTGGCTATGTCGCCCCAAGATTATGGCTATTTGATTGCCGGGACTTTCGGTAGAACGCCTGGGAAACGTTAATGACGGCGACGGTTTCGGACCTTCTGCTTTACGAGTTCATGCCGAGACGAACCCGCCGCTGCTCTCCCTCCAAACCTATTCTATGCGATCCAGGCACATCTGTCAAGCAACCCGCAAACCCGCAAACCTGCGACGTCTGGGAGTCTAGCAGAAAGCCCTTCCGATACTCTAATGAATGATGGGCCTATCTGTTTTACGAAGGCAAGCGACTGTTCTCGCAGCCGGGTCTGCAGTAATATCTGGTTCCGGCTGTGCCGCCTGGGTCTCTGCTTGCGCCATGATATCGTCCCCGGTACACAGTCCGTGGGCTACCGCTCAGGATGTAATGAGGGCACGAGTTTGACTACAGCCTGACCGTGACGCCCGTATTCCCCCGAAGTCGATCTGCACTCACCCGGCAGACCCAGAGCCGTGGCCCCCGCTTACCCCAGGTGGTTCGGCACGCGTAGCCCTCCCACTCGGGGTCCTCCACCGGGGAAAGAAGGTACAACTCGGACAGCGAGCCCTCCACTAGCCGTACCCGCAATCCTTCGTCGGCAGGAGTGAAGCGCACCCGGTTGCCTTCGTCGTCGCTGAACTCCCATCCTTTGTCTGGCTTGCCGGGGACGAGAAAACAGAGGTTGCTGTATGCCGTTCCCCGCGCTCCGGTGGGGAGGCCGAACCCGAATCCATCGCCCAGGTTGAGCGGCAGGATCGCCCCTTGGCGCAAAAACACCGGTATGATCTCCAGGTCGGATGGGTAACGCTCGTGCCACCCACCCTGGACCCGGTCGAGCGTCCACAGGTCCAACCATTCTCCAGCCGGCAGGTACAAGCGCCGCTCCCGTGCGTGCTCTGCGAGAACCGGGGCAACCAAAAGGTCCCGGCCGAAAAGATACTCGTCGTCTATCTTGTAAGACTCCGGGTCATCCGGGAAGTCAACGAACAAGGCCCGCATCATCGGCTCGCCTGTAGCTGCTACATGCATCGCTTCATTGTAGATGTACGGCAGCAGGTTCATCCTGATGTTCGCATAGTCCCGGTAAATGGGTACGACTCGCTCGTCGCCCGTGCGGGCGGCGATATTCCACGGGGTCCGGTCGTAGTTCTCCGCTCCGCGGGTTTCAGAATGGTACTGCATCACCGGCGAGAAGGCTGCCATCTGAGCGGCGCGAATGAAGAGGTCCGCGGTGGGAACGTCCCCGGAGAAGCCGCCGATGTCAAAGCCCCAGAAGGCATTGCCCGAAAGGTTCAAGCTAAGGCCCGCAGTGAGAACCGCGCGGAACTCATCGTATGTTGAGACCTGGTCTCCCGCCCAGTACAAAGGGAACTGCTGCCCGCCGGCAAACCCGGACCGGCTGAAGGTGGTCCGGCCCCGACCCATGAACTCGTTGTAAGCCCGTATGTATGTCAGGGGATATCGGTTACGCATGGTATCGCCGCGGCTTCCATCGTAGAACCGGACCGAGTCGTCAAGGATGAACTCCCCGCCATCCGTCTTGAAACCGTCCACCCCCAGCTCATCGATGAGGTAACGCCTCTTGGCGAACCACCACTCCCGGGCAGCCGGGTTCGTAAAGTCCAGGAGGAGGCTTCCAGCGAACCAGCCGTCAGGAATCCGATAAGGGGTGCCGTCAGCGTTGCGCACACAATAGCCATGGGCGATGGCGTAGGCCTCGTCCGATTGATGCTGCGGGTTCTCCTGCTCGGCAAGGTATTTCAGAACCGGGATCTGCCAGAGGATGAGATGCATATCATGTGCGTGCAGGCGATCTATCATGCCCTTGGGATCGGGCCATTTACCGCCCGGGGCGAAGGAAAAGTCCGTAAACTTGAACGCATCTCTCCCCGGCCTTGTCCGATAAGCAGCCTCATTGAAAATGTAGAACGTGGCTTCGTCCGACCACGCCTCGATGACAAGGACGGTGGCCGGGATCCCGAGCCGCGTCGTGGTCGCCAGATGCTCCTCCACCTCGCGCTGGGTATTCCAACTGTTACCCGACATCCAGGGGCCGAAGGCCCACTTCGGCGGTAGCGTCGGTGGGCCGCTGAAGAGGGCGAACGCCCCAACGATCGACTCAGGCTCCCCGAAGAAGAACACCAGGTCGAGCCTGGGGGCGGTCGGACCAACCCTGGCCGTGAGCGACAACGTGCCCGGGAGGCGAGGCGCAAGCCGAAAACGGATATACCGATCGCTCTGCACATGCAGTCCATATCCGAGCTCTGTCAGGAAGAACGGAACCGGCAGATAGGTGCGGCTGCCCTGGTGGGTGTATTGGTTGATAACGCAAACGTCCGGGTTGCGGCCGTTCTGGTCCAGGGCATCGAACCGCTCCCCGAAGCCAAAGTAATGGCTTGCGGCGCTGTCCAGATAGATCTCAAACGAATGGGCTTCTCCTCCCGGAGTGCCACGCCAGGCGAGGTAACCGGACTCGGCGGGTGTTCTGAACCCAGTCCTGGCGGGTGTTCCGAAAAGCCTGCGGCCTTCCCGATCTGTCACCGTAAAGGAAAAGGGATCCCCGCAGAGCTCCACCTGGATTCCCGTCCGGGGGTCGGCCAGCTTGTAGTCGGTAATCGCCCTCGCCGATGCACAAGCCAACGCCAGGCTGCCATCAAGGGAATGAGCCACGTGGAGGCGGCCGGAAACGAAGGCAAACTCGAGCATTGGCCGGTAAGGGCCGACGGGCTCGAATTCCACAATCGCCCGCCCTTCTGCGGGATAGATCTTCGCAACATTCCCCGCCGAGAACCTGTCGCAAACCGTGAATGCGAACGGACCGCAGGTCTCCCGGAGGTCGCCTTCGCCCGCGCGGATCAGGTACTCGACCCTGTCGCCGGCGACAAAACGGCCCAGTTCGAAAAGGAAATACTCTGCCGGACCCAACCCGGCCCCGGGGACAGGTAACAGGTCAATCCTTTTCCTGTGGTAGTCTGTTACTTTCCGGCCGGCGACCTCTGTCCGGCGGCCGTTACAAGCGTATTGAAGGACGGCGCCTCCGTCAGCCAGATCCGCCCTCACTTCCGCCTTGACTATGACGAACTCTCCGGCAACCGGCCAAGGGGGAACGCGGTCGCAGTTCAAGCGGTCGTCGGGGTAGTATCCGGTGGGAAGATGGCGAATCGCAGGAGAACTCCTCGTCGGCATCTGGCACACCTCAGCTTGTGAGATCGGTCCCGCCGCCCGCG
>JBFMGS010000035.1:0-25423 GCA_040752635.1 Bacillota bacterium | reverse complement strand
CACCAATTCCCCGGTGACTTCCCAGACATTCTTGCGTCCGCCATTGACTTCGTCCTGCGCTAAGAGGCTGCACTTGGAGAGGGAAGGAACCCTAGTGTATCTCTGCCGGGGATAGTTCGTTCTTGCGTGCGGGATGTGGAAGACAGGAGGAGTAAAGGCATGTCACTCGAGAGCTCCATTGTCGAGGTCGAGTCGCGTGAAGGGGTCACCACACGTAACCTACTGCTGTACCATGAACCTGCATCTAGCCGGTTGGTCGTTATGTTACCAGGGCGTAACTACAGTTGCGATGCCCCTGTGCTCTACTACATCCGGTTAATGGCTCTAGAGCACGATTTTGATGTTCTCAGCCTCCAATACGGGTTCCAAATAGTGGGCGCTACGCCGAATTACGAAGGCATTGTCGATGAGGCCACTCATGCCGTGGCGACTGCCCTGACCAGAGGGTACCGAGAGGTATGCTTTGTGGGCAAGTCATTGGGTAGCCCTTTGGCCTTGGCATTGGCTCAGAGCACGCAGGTGGCAAAGGTATCGGCCATCCTCCTTACCCCCATCCCGGCCGCCCTAAAACCAACGAGTGGGGTTCGGGCGCTATCAGTTGTTGGGACAGCCGATCCTGTTTTCCATATGCCTGAATGCCAAGAATCTCTCCAGCGCGGCGATATGGAATGGGTCGTGCTGGAGGGGCTGGACCACGGGCTCAGATCAGAGGGAAACTGGGTAGATTCCATAACAGCACTCAAACGAATCACCGCGGAGTGTGAGCATTTCCTAACATCCTCCCATGCGGCCTCCAACAAGCCGCTTTGTCGTGCCGATCTGCCGATGGTATAATATGGGTGCGACGAGTCGTCTCATCGCTGACTGTCGATTAAGGTTGGAGGTGAGGTCCTTGCTGGCTATTAAGGCCTTGTTTGATGGAGAGAGGTTTCGGCCTCTAGAGCCAATACCCGTTGACAGAGAGTACCTAGTGGCAATCACTTTTCTGGAGCCCATTAGCTTTGTCCTGAGGCACGTGCGGCGCTGCGCCGCTTGCTGGGCTGAACTGGACGACCTGTACCGGCTTGCGCAGGCGTTGCCCCTGGTAAAGGTCCCAACAGAGTCTCCGCCGGGGCTTCGAGACAGGGTCATGGGCGAAGTTGCGAGAGTTGAGCAAGCATTCTCCCAGGACCGACTGCGAGTACCGCGGTGGTGGGTGGTCCCGGTACTTGAGTCGGTCACGTTCGTGTTAGCGGTTTCGCTAGGGAGCGCGGTTTTCCCCTGGGGCGCTGATACACCGGTCATGGCGCTACATCAGTTCCTGCCCGCTGCCATGACAGGTGCCGTCTTTGGACTTCTAAGGATCACGGTGACGATGCTCTATCCACGGCGACCAACACGGAGGCCCACAGCATGAAGTTGATACGCAGCAACAGATGTAGCTCACTAAAGTATCCCATTTGGGCGCAGCCCATCCTCCGAGCAAAGCGGTGGGTCGCTCTCATTGGCATAGCAAGCTTGTGCCTTACTGCCCCGTCCATGTTTTTTTGGGACAGAATTCTGGCAGGACTGCCCGTTACCTCTGCGAACTTTCTCGTGTACCGCCTATCGCGTGCTCTCGCGGGCAACCGACCGCCTGGAAGAAAGGAGGTGACCGCGATGCTCGAATGGATAGTACCGCCCGATGAAGATGAACCCGATCCAGACGGGTTCTGCCCGTTCTACCGTCTTTGTCCAACGCTGTGTATCTTCTATAGCCCCTAGCGTTACGGTGAAACATCTATACAGCGTCACCTGAGCCTCTTGCTGGATGGCTCCTCTGTCCTAGAACAGGTTGAGACGACCACTCCGTGCCAGGGTCTGTCACCTTTGCACCAAGAGGTAGGACTGGGACAGACGACGAAACCGTCCGGGAGGCGAAACTGGCGAGACCGGCACGACTTAGGACTGCCGTGCGAAGCCACGAAAGCTGTGACCGCAGCCTGTGATATCGCCTGTAAAACTGCCTGCGAGCCTGCGAACTGCCTATTGACAATCGAGGAAGGGTGTTGATATTATAAGAGCAACTGGAACCGGACAAAAACCAGAAGCTAAAGACGCTGAAGGGGAAGGTCGTCACAGAGTCCCTTATCCGGAGCGAGCGGGGGATGGTGGAAGCCCCGCGGAGATGGGTGTGGCGAGTGGGCCCCAGAGTCGCAGGCTGAAAGGCCGGTGCGCCGGAACGGCCCAAGGACGAGTGTAGGGCCGGCCGGGCTGGTATCGTGCGCCAAAGAGCGCGACCGGGCCGAGTAGGCTCAAGCCGGGAGCCGCCGTTACAAGGCAGGGATATCGCCTGGGAGAATGGCTTTCTCGAAGGCCGTATCCTGGTAACGAGTGGGATAGATCGTTCTATCCCACGAGGGTGGCACCACGGGTATATAGCTCGTCCCTTGCGGGGCGGGCTTTTTTGTTTAGCGCAGGTGGCCGCTCGCATTCTTACTCGCATTCTTACTTGGAAGGCAGGAACACGGGCAGCGGTGAGTGGAGCCCCATGGCAACCGAGGCCAGCGAACAAGAGCCCCTGGCCCCTGTAACAAGGGTTATCGATCCTTGCGTGGGGAAGCGCGTTCGATACCCCCGATTGGAGCGCTTGACCCAACGACGACAACCCGATGCAGCGCAGATGGGTACAGTGAGCGGGAGCGTCCAACAGGAAGCCAGAGCGGGTCCGCCGTGCGAAGCCGAGCGTAGGGGCTGGTGGGAAATCGAAGGCATGCCAACGCCTATGTCCTTCTTTCGAGAATCGACGCCGGAGGTGCACCAGGCATTGTACGATCTCAGGATCGTGGTAGATGAGATCCGCGGGTTCTGCGACCTGCCGATGAAGGTCGGCGACTACTTCGAGGTGAGCGGAGGGCGCATCACTATCCCTGCGGGCAAGTTCATATGCATGTGGGCGCTGCAAAGCATCCTCCCGATGCTTCCCGCAAAGCAGCGGAATATAGTTGAGGAAAATGACTGGCTACTAGATGCCGACAGGATCTCCTGCCCCGACCCGAACGGCATGGTCATATTCCGCATCGAACGGCTGGGCGAGGGCAGACCTCGGAAGGACCCGTCGCCGAGGATTCTAGTAAACGAAAAGGTCTGTGCTGGCTGCCGGGCATGTGAACTGGTATGTAGCTTCACGCATGAACGAGAGTTCTCCGACACCCTGTCCAGGATCCACGTGGACAAGGTTGACGAAGACGGCATCGACCGCCCGCAGGTTTGCAGACAATGCGGGAACGCGAGGTGCGTAGAGGCCTGTCCCAACAAGGCCCTGTCGCGGGACGCGAAGACCCGTTGCGTGCTGGTGGATGAGGACCTCTGCTCCGGGTGCGGCGACTGCGCGAGGGCGTGCCCTTTCAATGCCGTCACGTTCCACCCGGAAAGGGGAACGCCCCTCATCTGCGACCTATGCGGCGGGGACCCCCAGTGCGTCAAGAGGTGCGCAACACGGGCCATCTCTTTTGGAGTGGCCGGCGGGCAGATCGGCGGCGAACGGCTCGTGTCGCCGACTGCGTCCGGAAGCCGCGGACCTGTGCTGCAGCAGGATTCGTGAGGCCGGGGCGCGGGAACTCGTGGTCAACAGATCGGTTGCCTGGTGCCGGTGCCGATCCATCCCGGTGCCGTTCTATCACGTATGAAGCCTCTACTGAGGTCGCGCGCGGCTGTGGAGGTGGAGGCTACGGAAGGCGGCCCCTTCCCGGCAGAATGGAAAAGCAACGTCCGCCGAACCGGGCACCGCTTCTACATCCGGCGAAGTGGTACCGGTCCGCTGAAGGGAGGGCCACGAAAACGACACGGCGCCGTATATCATCGATCGGGCGGCCCTGAGGGTAAACAGGTACGGGAGAGGCATGGGAGGAAGGATACGTGACGCGGTTGTACGGCTACGCCGGAAAAGTATTGCGAGTTAATCTTACCGAGCAGAGGATCACAAAGGAGCCCCTCGATCCCGGCACGGCTAGACGGTACCTGGGCGGGCGAGGCCTTAACGTTGCGCAACTCGTTCGGGAGATCGATCTCGATGTTGACCCGCTTGCCCCGGAAAACGTCCTCGTCGTGGGCGTGGGGCCGCTCGACGGCACGTTGTTCCCGGGGGCAGCGAGAGTCAACTTCACGTCAAAGTCCCCCCAGACAGGTATACTGGGCGATTCCAACGCCGGCGGGTTCTTCGGACCGGAGCTCAAATTCGCCGGGTACGACCAGGTGGTCATCGAGGAGAGAGCCGACCGGCTGTCATATCTCCTTGTTTGCGACGACGAGGTAGAGATCGTTCCTGCCGAGGATCTTGCCGGTCTTGACGTGTGGGAGACTCAAAGGCGACTCCTGGCGCGGCACGGCAAGCGAGCCCAGGTTGCTTGCATCGGCCCTGCGGCTGAGCGGGGGGTCAGGTTCTCCGGGGTGTTCTGCAACCTCGTGCGCGCCGCAGCGAGAACCGGGATGGGTGCCGTCATGGCGTCCAAAAGGCTCAAGGCCATCGTCGTGCGGGGCACGAGGCTGGTGGAGGTCGCCCATCCCGATGCTTTCCTGGATTTCATCCGAGACCTTGACGCGAGGATCTTCGCCCACCCCGAGTACAAGCCCAGGGTTGCTCTTGGGACCACCACGCTCGTTTCGGTGCTGAACGCTGTCGGTTGCCTTTCCACTCGTCACTTTCAGGTGGGAAGGTTCGAGCACGCGGCGAAGGTGAGCGGCGAGGAGCTTGCGGTAAGGTTGAGAGTGAAGGGGAAAGCCTGCTTCTCTTGCACCATCCCTTGCAGCAGGTTCTTCGAGATAAAGTCCGGGCCGTACGCGGGACTCAAGAGCGAGGGCCCGGAGTTTGAGGGCCTTGCGGCGTTCACGTCGCGCATCGGGTCAGACGATCTCGAGGCGGGCCTGGCCACGCTCGATACCTGCAACCGCGCCGGGATGGACGTCATCTCCACGGCGGAGTGTGTTTCCTTCGCCATGGAGTGCTTTGAGCGCGGCATCGTCACACGCGATGAGACAGACGGGCTCGATCTCACCTGGGGAAACATTGAAGCAGTGAGGACCCTGGTTCGCAAGATAGCAGCGCGCGAAGGCTTCGGGGACGTGCTTGCGGACGGGGTGCGGGAGGCAGCGAGGAAGATAGGGAGGGGAAGCGAGGACCTGGCGATGCACGTGAAGGGCCTGGAGATATTCATGGCGGACCCGAGGGGCATCAAAGGGTACGCGCTCGGCAATGCGGTGGCAAGCCGGGGCGGCGATCACCTGAGATCTGAACCTTCCTTTGAGTTCTCGCAGGATGCGGAAGCGGGACTCAGGCGGTTCGGAGCGAGGGAGTCAGCCTTCAGGCTGGAGCACAAGGGCAAGGGGCGCGTGGTCAAGCATTTCGAGGAATTGTGCGCGCTCGCAGACTCGCTGGATGCGTGCAAGAACACCATCGCGAACATGGAGGTCCTCCCGTTTGAAGATGCGGCAAGGGTTCTTCACGCGACAGTAGGCTGGGACATCGATGGCGGCGAAGTACAACAGATCTGCGAGCGCATCGTCAACCTGGAACGTTGCTTCATCGTTGCCCTCGGGATACGCAGGAGCGACGATAGCCTCCCAAGGCGTTTCCTGGAAGAACCGATGCCTGACGGATGTGGAGCAACGAGCGGAAGCACGGTGAAGCTCGACGATATGCTCGACGAATACTACGACGCGCGCGGGTGGGATCCCGCGACAGGGGTGCCTGCCGCCGACACCCTCTGCAGACTCGGCCTGCATGAATGGGTAAGCCGCCTTATGCAGCGAGGCGTGCCGATAGTAGAGAAGCGAGAGGACAAGAAGGAGGCAGAAGCAAAATGAGGAGGCAGCTTACACGGACGATGAAAGTCACAAACGTAGCGAGTGCCCTGATTCTGACGGTGTTAGTGACGTGTGTGGGAATGGGCGTAACGTTCGGGAAAGAACTCCCGCCGGTCAGAATCGGCGCTGCGGGGCCGTTCACCGGGGATCTTTCCAAGATCGGGCTTGACTCGCTGAACGCCATTCAAATGGCGGTGGATGAGGCGAACGCGGAAGGGGGAGTGAACGGGCGCAAGGTCGAGGTCGTCGTGGCCGACGACGCAGCCGACCCGTCCAAGGCTATCCTGGTTGCTGAGAAGCTGGCCATGGACAAGAACGTGTTGGGCGTAGTGGGACCGATGAACAGTTCCACGGTTAACGCTGCCCTGCCTACTTATCAGCGGGCGGGCCTGGTCCTTATAAGCCAGTCGGCAACGAACCCATCCCTGACCGAACTTGGATATCGAGTCATGCACAGGATATGCCCCAGGGACGACGCACAGGGGCCTGCCGCAGCAAGGTTCATAGTGGAGGAGGTCGGCGCGAAGAACGTCTATATCATCGACGACAAGGGCACCTACGGCCAGGGCCTTGCGGACCAGGTCGCAGCGGCTCTCAAGAAGGCCGGCGTCAAGATCACGCGCGGTCAGATCACGCCTGAAGACAGGGATTTCTCTCCCATCCTCACGAAGGTCAAGACCGTCGGGCCTGACCTGCTGTACCTTGCGCTTCCCAACCCGGCCCAGGCTGCAGCCCTGATCAAGCAGGCCGTGGGCCTCGGCCTCACACCCAAGCTCATGGGAGGGGACGGGCTCAAGGAGAAGGATCAGCTCATTGCAGGGGCTGGCGGGGCGGCCGAGGGGATGTATGTGACAGCCATAGGGCGCGACATCAAAGACGTCCCGCAGGCGCAAGGGTTCATCAAGAAGTTCGAGGGCAAATATGGCGCCATGAGCATCTTCTCCGGCCAGAGCTACGAGGCGACCAAGCTCCTCATCGCGGCCATGAGGAAAGCAGCGGGCGACAACCCTGCCGCCCTGACGAGGGAAGCCGTGCTGGAGGCCGTGCACTCTACTCGCGGGTACCAGGGTATACTGGGCTTCCCCATAAGCTTCAACGCGAAGGGTGACGTAGTCGGCGCGAGCATCTACGTGTTCAAGGTCCAGGGCAACGACTTCGTCCAGGTCGAAGAGTACCCCGCAGAGGTAAAGTAGCCCGAGCTGGCTGAAAGGAGGAAAGCCGCGACTCCTCTCGTCCCATGGATGGGAGGAGCGCCCTCGCGGCGGCGCAGTGGAACAAGTGCTTGCGCAATTGCCCCAACAGGTGGTAAACGGGCTAACGCTCGGCAGTGTATACGCCTTGCTTGCGCTCGGTTACTCCATGGTATACGGCATCCTCAAAATGCTCAATTTCGCTCACGGGGATGTGTTTATGGTGGGGGCATTCGTGGGGTGGGGAGTGCTGCATCTCCTCACCCCGGGTGGCATGCTCGCCGCACATCCGCTCGTGGTGCTCCTTGCAATGGCTCTGGCGGCTATGGTGGCTACGAGCCTTCTCGGAGGGGCCATCGAGCGGTTCGCATACCGCCCGCTTCGCAAAAGCTCGCGCCTGGCCCCGCTCATCTCTGCGCTTGGCGTATCGATCATCCTTGAAAATGCCGCTATGTTACTAACGGCGGGGCGTGCGAAAGCATACCAGACTGAGCTCCTGATCCCGCAGAACTGGACAGTTCACGCTGGGGGAGCCACCATCTCTGCGACGCGCCTCGCCATCATCGGGGTGTCGCTCGCCCTCATGTTCGCGCTGGACTTCGCGGTTTCCCGCACCATGCTGGGCAAGGCCATGCGCGCGACGAGCCAGGACCGGGAAGCCGCAGAATACATGGGCATCCGCACCACCGGGGTGATCGCGGCGACCTTTCTCATCGGCTCTGCGCTTGCAGGCATTGCCGGCGTCATGATCGGGCTCTACTACATGCAAGTGGACTTCGTCATCGGGTTCTCCGCAGGCTTGAAGGCGTTTACCGCAGCGGTGCTGGGAGGCATAGGGAATATCAGGGGGGCGATGGCCGGCGGCCTTGTGCTTGGCCTTGCGGAGAGCTTCGGAGTGCTATTCGTTGCGCCGGTGTACAAGGATGCGATAGTTTTCGCGGTCTTGATCGCGACCCTCATACTGAAGCCTGCAGGTCTCCTGGGAGAACAAGCGCATGAGAAGGTTTAGGACTTTGTGCCGGTTCACAGAAGTATTGACCATTGCACGAAGCTACAAGGGGATGCAACGATCCATGAAGCGACAGGATATGCCGGCAAAGTCAAAGACGCCTTGCAAGCCGGTCAGTATCCCGCCTGATGAGGGGATGGGGAGCACGGAATGGACCTCTGCTCGAGCTACGGAGCGTGTCCTGAGGTCCTTGCCTGTCGCGACAGCCGTATACCCGGCCCTTGCAGTTCTGGTGCTCGTACCCCTTTTTGCACGCAACTATTACTATCTCAGGGCCGGCGGGTCTTGCGGGCTCTACCTCATACTCGCCCTCGGACTCAATATCGTGGCCGGAGAGGCAGGGCTTCTGGACCTGGGGTATGTCGCGTTCTACGGAATCGGGGCGTACGTCTACGCCCTGCTTTCATCGCCCCAGTTCGGGTTGCACGCGCCCTTCCTCTTGAGCGCAACCTGCTCGGTCCTGGCCGCGGTCTCCGCGGCTGTGCTTGTGAGCGTGCCAACACTTCACCTGCGCGGGGATTACCTGGCCATGGTGACGCTCGGCTTCGGCCAGATCGTCCGCATCCTCCTCAACAACCTCGACCGCCCTGTGAACATAACAAACGGCCCGAATGGCATCGTCGGAGTGGACGCGCCGAACATCTTCGGTGTAAGCTTCGCTTCGCTCGAGATGTCATACGTCCTCATATGGGTGGTCGCCGCCGGAGTCGCCATCGTGGTAAGCCGCGTCACTCGATCGAAGATCGGACGCGCCTGGGCTGCTATCCGCGAGGATGAAGTAGCAGCGGCATGCATGGGTGTTGACGTAGCACGATACAGGGTGATGGCATTCTCCTGGGGAGCCGGCCTTGCGGGCCTCGCCGGGGCTCTTTTGGCGTCATGGCAGCGCGCGGTGTTCCCTCAGAACTTCACCATGACAGAAACCATCGCGGTCTACTGCATGATCATCCTGGGAGGAATGAGAAGCCTCCCCGGGGTAATGGTGGGACCTCTCGTGCTGGTGATCCTTCCAGAGTTGCTCCGCGCGTACAGCGTTTACCGGATGCTCATCTATGGAGTCGCGCTGGTGCTGCTCGTGGTGTACCGTCCGCAGGGACTCCTACCGGCGGGAGCGTCCATCTCGGTCCCAATAAGGCGCCTACGCCGGGCAGCGCGCCGAGTTCCCGACATGGAGAGTTCGACGGGGGCGGCGCAGGCCCCGGCACGCGGCACTCCCGGCCCCGAACGCCGACCGACCGACACGCCCCTGTTCGCCGGAATCGTCGTGACCTCACCGGCTCAGGATGCTGTCCAAAACGCGAAGCCTTTCAGGGAAGTCGCCCTTGAGGTCAAGGGCGTCGTCTGCAAGTTCGGGGGCCTTGTGGCCGTCTCGGACGTCAGCCTTACTGTGCGCCAGGGAGAGGTAGTAGGCATCATTGGCCCTAATGGAGCAGGGAAGACCACGCTCTTCAACCTCATCACCGGCATTGCGAAGCCGTTCTCAGGAGACATCCGGGTCTTTGGGGAGGATATCTCCTCCATGCCTCCTTACAAGATAGCCGCCCTTGGCGTCGCACGCACCTTCCAGAACATAAGGCTGTTCGATAGCCAGAGCGTCCTTGAGAACGTGCTCGCAGGATGCCACCTTCGGCTCCCGGGAGGTCTTCCAGGCATCATACTGCGCACGAGGGCATTTCGAGCGCACGAAGCGTCCGAGATCGTCCGCGCAAAAGGCGCCGTGAATTTCTTCGGACCAGAGCTTGCAGCAAAAGAAAACGCGCCTGTCAACAGCCTCACATACCCGGACCGCCGAAGGGTGGAGCTTGCACGCGCGCTTGCGGCGGGGCCTCGAATCCTGCTCCTCGATGAGCCTACGGCGGGGATGACGCCCGAGGAGGCAGGCGACGTGGTAGAGGAGATCCGCCTGCTAAGGGAGAGCGGGTACACGGTTCTCGTGATAGAGCACCACATGGATGTGGTTGCAGACACGTGTGATCGAGTGATCGTCCTCGACCACGGAGAGAAGATCGCCGAGGGGACGCCCGCCGAGGTGGCTTCAAACCCCGAGGTGATGCAGGCTTACCTCGGGGCACCAAGCGCCTCAGGCGGCGCCGCAGAGCTCGTCGCGGATAGACTGGTCGGGCCCGCCGGGAGCGGAAGGCGCATCGCGACGCAGCAGGAAGGCTCAGACAAACCTTTCATGGAGTCGGTCCTGGAACTCAGGGGTGTCCATTCATCATATGGGGCCGTAAGAGCATTACAGGGAGTGGACCTTCAAGTCAACACCGGAGAAATCGTGGTGGTCCTCGGGAGCAACGCCGCAGGAAAGTCTACGATGCTCAAGACCATCCTCGGGGGAGTACGCCCGAGTTCCGGCCACATCATTTTCATGGGGCGGCGGATCGATGCCCTTCCCACGTCGGAGATTGCAAGGGCCGGAATCGCGATCGTCCCTGAGGGCCGCAGAATCTTCCCGGGTCTCACAGTCCTTGAGAATCTCGAGCTTGGTGGGTATGTGCTTCAGAATCGGCGCGCTATCGCGCAATCGATAGAGCGCGTCTTTGAGCTGTTTCCGGCGCTTGCCGAAAGACGTGGCCAGCGCGCGGGCACGCTCTCCGGTGGAGAGCAGCAGATGCTCGCCATATCCCGGGCTCTTGTCGCGAGCCCGAAGCTCATCTGCATGGATGAGCCCTCCATGGGACTTGCCCCGATCCTCGTTGACCGGGTAATGCAGGCGATCCTCGACATCAACAGGGCAGGAATGACGGTGCTGCTCGTGGAGCAGAACGCCCGTGCCGCGCTCGCCATTGCCGACCGCGCCTACATCTTGCGGTCAGGGCGTGTCGTGGCTTCCGGGGCGGCTTCGGACTTCCTTGAGGACGAAACAGTTGCGCGGGCCTACCTCTCGTAGGCACCAGAGTGCCTCACCCGCTGTTCTCCGTCGCCCGCCCAGGCTTTGCCGGAGGATGCCGAGGCGCGTGTACGATCGTAATACTGTCCAGGGTTATTTCGGTCTCCTGGACACCCCGGCCCTTGCGGATGCGTAGCTCCGCATGGGGAACGAAAACCGAAACCTCGTGTGGAAAGACGGACGTGAACCATCGTCTCATCGACATGTTGAGCGCACCCAAGGACACGCAGACTTCGTCCAGCGTTACCGGCGTGAATCGCGGCTCCTTTTCCGGCGGGGGTAGTACAGACGCGGAGGGTGCCGCGGACGACACGACCCGTCCGCTAATCTGAACCGGCTGCCAGGCTTCTGGAAATTCTTGAGAGCCAACCTGGCGTCCCCGCGCGGTCACGGCCGATGCGTGTACCCAGCTTACACCTCTCTTTATGAGTCCCACCAGAGCATCCCACACTTGCCACCACCGCCACTCTTGTACTAGAGTATGCGGTCGGTTTTGTCTTGGCCTCTGCACCGCCCGATAGAAGGAAATACATGACCCATATAGAAATACATGCTACGTTCCGGGCGTAAACTGCTTGGTGACAGAATTCCAGGGGAATCGGGTAGCTTGCGTTATGCCGGCTGAATCCCAAGATGCGGATAGGTCAGAAACGCAGCAAATTAAGTCAGAGGGGTTGATGGTGCGCCGCGAGTGAAGTAGAATATACGTAAGAGTATACACAAACTGTGCAGCCTGACGGTCGGGGTGGTTTTCCCTATCAGGATCGCCCGGGCCGGAGGGCGCCGGTACTGTGACTGCAAGAAGAGTTGGTGCTGTCCCTGAGTGAAGGGGTTACCTGAAGCCAAGGGGAGGCGCGCTTTTAGTTGGCTGCAAGCAGAAAGCCCGTCTTCCTCAGGGAGGCGGGCTTTTCGTGTGCCGAGGGTTCGGCACGAGTCTGTCAGACACGCACACATCCATGGCCGCACAGGCCGTAGACAGGTTAACCATGAAACAGCGAGTTTCCGCGAATCTACCGGCCTTGAGGGAATTCAGAGAGAACACGGAGGTGGCCTCTAATGAGGGTAACAGAGAAGTGTGAGTTCATTCCCGACGCTGAGATTACTTGCCTCTTGCAGGACGCGGCAGAGCCCGACATCGGCGAGGTTCAGGACATCGCCGACAAGGCGAGAGAGGCTAAGGGCCTTTCGCCCGGCGAGGTGTCTAGGCTCCTGCACGTGAAAAGCGACGCGCACCTTGAGATCCTCTACGAGGCCGCACATGAAGTGAAAGAGCGGATCTACGGAAAGCGGCTCGTGCTCTTCGCTCCGCTGTATTTCTCCAACTTCTGCGTGAACAACTGTGTCTATTGCGGCTATCGCCGCGACAACAAGTTCAACCGCAGGAGGCTCACTCGTGAGGAGATCGTCGAGGAGGTCAAGGCCCTGGAGTCGATGGGACACAAGCGGCTTGCCCTCGAATGCGGCGAAGACCCCGTAAACTGTCCGATGGACTATATCGAAGAGGTCATCCAGACGATCTACGAAACGAAGGCAGGCAACGGCAGCATACGCCGGGTAAACGTGAACATCGCCGCCACCACCGTGGAGGACTACAGGCGCCTGAAAGCTGCAAGAATCGGCACCTACGTACTCTTTCAGGAAACCTATCACCGGCCGACTTACGAGGCGATGCACCCGTCGGGACCTAAGTCCGACTACGATTGGCATCTCGGCGCCATGGACCGCGCCATGGAAGCAGGCATCGACGATGTCGGCATCGGGGTCCTCTTCGGCCTCTATGACTATCGGTACGAAGTGCTCGGCCTCATTTTCCACGCCATTCACCTCGACACCGTGTTCGGTGTGGGCCCGCACACCATATCAGTGCCGAGGCTCAGGCCGGCGAGGGGCGTTGCGCTCGATAGGTTTCCATACCTGGTGGACGACAGGGATTTCAAGAAGATCGTGGCGATCCTGCGCCTCGCGGTGCCCTACACGGGGATGATCCTGTCAACCCGGGAGCGCCCGGGGTTCCGGGACGAGGTCTTCGCAGTGGGCATATCTCAGATCAGCGCAGGCTCACGCACGGGCGTGGGCGCATACAGAAAAGACAGTTACGGTGCGACGGGAGGAGACGGGGACAAAGGCCGAGGCGAGAAGAAAGCAGAGGGCGAACACGAAGACGAAAACGGGAACGGAGCAGAGGAGAGTGCCCAGTTCTCCGTGGACGACCACCGCACCCCGGACGAGATCATTTCAAGCCTAGCGCGATCGGGATACATCCCCAGTTACTGCACGGCGTGCTACAGGCAAGGCCGCACCGGCGACAGGTTCATGCAGTTCGCAAAGACGGGCGAGATCCAGGACCTGTGTCAGCCTAATGCGATCCTGACCTTCAAGGAGTACCTGCTCGACTATGCATCCGAGGAGACCAGAAGGGTAGGGGAGGCGGCGATCGAGGAGCACCTCGCCATGATCCCGTCAGCGAAGGTGCGCGATGAGACTGTTGCCCGCCTCAGCAGGATCGAGCAGGGTGAACGGGACCTGTACTTCTGATGCTGAACTAGGGCGCTGGCACCGTGTGCCGGGGCTGGCATATTAGCGGAAACGGGCGCACAACATATGTACGGGATGCAGAGGCGCGACCTCGAATATGTGGCGGCTGAATGAACCGCATCCTGGAGTGCAAGAGGGTTGGGGACAAGGATCCGGCTGCTTCATATCATAAGGCCTTCGGCAGGCGGTATGAGGGCGCACCTTACGAGCCTCGTCGAACGCCTCGACTCCGACCGCTTCGAGGTGATCGTGGCAACGCCCAAGGATGCGCGTATCGCGGCCTGCCTTGAGCAACGCGGCGCAGAATACAGGCAGATCTCGATACCGGGTGACATAGCCCCGCACAGGGACGTTGCAGCGGGGATCGCGCTTACACGCCTGGTTCGGGCGATCCAGCCCGATATATGCCACGTCCACGGGTTCAAAGCCGCAGTGCTCGCTCGTATGGCTATGAGCCTGCCCCAAAGTTTGCTTGGACGGCGATTGCCGGGAAGGGCCGCGGGGCCGCCGCCCGGAAGGCCTGCCGTCGTCTACACAGTGCACAACTCCGTCCTCACGCGGGAAGGCGCTAGTTTCAAAGGCAGGGCCTGCGTGTACCTGGAACGAGCACTCGCACACGCTACAGACCGGGTGATCGCAGTGTCTCGCGCCCTCTGGCAGGAATACTCCTCCATCCCGGGCCTCGGCCCCGGTAAAGTGAGGCACATCCCAAACGGTGTAGCCTTCGAGCGTTTCGAGTGCGGCAGCCTGTCGCCCGGATTGGCGCAGGAGTCTTCGCGTAGAGTGCTCGGCTACGGCGCCGGGCAAGTACTACTGGGCACGGCCTCAAGACTGATCCCCGAGAAAGGCATCGGGGTCCTGCTTCACGCTGCCGCGCAGCTTCGCAGGTGGGGGCTTGCGCCCGAGGTCCTCATCGCAGGGGATGGTCCGGCAAGGCGCGAGCTGGAGGCGCTCTCCGTCAGGCTCGGGGTGTCTGATAAGGTCAGATTCCTGGGCTTTATTGACGACATGGTCGGGTTTTACCATGCTATTGACGTCTTTGTGTTGCCGAGCCTCTCCGAGGGCATGCCCGTGTCACTCATTGAGGCCATGGCAGCAGGAATCCCGGTTGTAGCGGCCAGGACCCCCGGGGTGGAAGAGGCAATGGCGCCCGGGACGGGTCGGCTCGCGCCGCCCGCTGATCCCATTGGGCTTGCAGTCTGCATTAGGGACGCGATCTTGCGCACAGGGGACTCACTTCACATGGCTGAGCAGGCGCGACGAAATGTCCGGCGGAGGCTCTCCATCGAAGGAATGGTGCAGGCAACGGAGGAGGTTTACAGCGAAGCCCTGGCGAAAAGGTCTCTTGCGCGTCCCACCTAGAGCAGGGGAGGAGAGGAGAGGAGAGGAGAGGAGAGGAGAGGGAAGGAGCATATGCCAAGCGCACGGGCGTTGTTTAAGCCTACGGTAATAGCGCTCTTACTCCTTCTTGCCAGGCATGCGAACGCTTCGGCCGCGCCCGCTACGGTGCGCTCGATCGTCCTCGTGCTGGTGGATGGCATGTCGCTTGCGGATATTGATCCCGGGCTTGCGCCGAACCTGTCAAGACTTGCATCCATCGGGGCGGTGGGCCTCATGAATGCCCGCACGGCCAAGACCCTGGAGCCCGAGCATACTTATGTCACGCTCGGCGCTGGAACGAGAGCCCAGGGGCCGCCAGAGGTCGGGCACGCATTCAACTCCAGTGAGCGGGTGGAGGACTGTCCGGCCGCGTCAGCGTACGCCCGCAATACGGGGGAACCCGTTCCTCCCGCGGGGAGCGTGGTCCACCCGTACATTGCACTGATTGCTCGCGTGAATTCCGATGCACACTACGAAATCGTCCCGGGGGCCCTTGGTGGAGCCCTGAGGCGGACAGGGAAAAGGACAGCCGTTTTCGGCAACTCCGACACTGCAGGATGCCTGGGGCGGCATGCGGTGGCAATCGCTATGGACGAACGTGGCGTCACTGACCTGGGCGATGTCGGGCGAGCGATGGCCGCGAGGAACCCGGACTTCCCCGGGGGGCTCGCGACAAACAGCGAGCGTCTCGGCGCACGGGTAGTGGAGGCTGTGGGCGAAGCCGGGGCGGATTTCGTCGTCGTGGAGACAGGAGACGCCGCCCGGGTGGAGAGATACGCCCGCGCTGGGCTTCTCACTCAGGCTGCAGAGAAGCGGGCGAGGCGTCTCGCCCTCTCCTCAGCCGACACGCTCGTAGGCCACCTTCTCAAGAGCCTCGATCTCACAAGCACTCTCCTGATCGTGCTCGCCCCCGCCCCTGCAGCAAAGGACATTACCACAGGACACAGCCTGGCTCCAATCATAGCGGCCGGGGGCGGCCTTCCGTCAGGACTGGTGACATCTCCAACCACCAGACGCGAAGGCCTCGTTGCGAACACCGACATCGCCGCATCGGTTCTTGCATACCTCGGCGTGAGCCTGCCCCCATGGATCCTCGGGACCCCCATGCGTGTAACGCCTGAGCCTGCGCCGCTTGCACGTCTCATATCGTTACATGACAGGATAGCGTCGATCTCCCTCGTAAGGCCGCCGATGTTGAAAGCCTTTATCGGTCTTCAGATTGTCGTAGCGATCGCATCGCTCCTGTCAATTGGGGTCATCGCGATGGGACAAACTCCACGTAAACCGCGCTTTCCACGCAAGTCGCGCTTTCCTCGCCTCGTACGCGTGCTCCTGGCATTCCTCGGCGCCGTCCCCCTGGCATGGCTTGTCATGCCGCTCGTAGCCCCACTCAGCCTCGCCTCTATTGCTATATGGACCCTGGTGCTGGCCTTGCTCATATACGGAGTCGCCAGGACAGTGTTCCCAATGCCATCCCGGGCGTTTGCAGCGATATACCTGGCTACAGGACTTGCGATCATGGCCGACGCTCTCCTCGGGGCGGAGCTCATGAAAGACTCAGTGCTTGGCTACGATCTCGTTGGAGGAGCGAGGTTCTTCGGGATAGGAAATGAATACATGGGCGCCCTCGTGGGCTCGCTCATTGCTGGCAGCGGACTTGCGCTCGATGGCCTGGGAGCCACGGGCGCCAGACGAAAAGCCGCCCTCGCAGGAATCGCGCTCGTGTTTGTCCTTGCTACCATGGTGTTGGCCTCCCCATCGATAGGCGCCAACATGGGCGGCACGCTTACCGCTGCTGCGGGCTTTGGCACAGCTTACCTGCTCTTCGCGCGTAAGGGGGTCACCCGCCGGGAAGCTGGCTTTCTGGCTCTGCTCGCGTTGCTACTGGTCGTGGGGGTAGCTATTGCCGACTCCCTGAGACCAGGGGGGCCCGTTTCGCACTGGGGCCGAACGGTCCTTCTGGCGCGCTCGGGCGGCGCCGGCACGCTTGTTAACGCTATCCAGCGCAAGGCGGCCATGAACCTCAAACTCATCCGCTATACAGCGTGGACTCGCGCACTCTTGGTGTTCCTCGGCGCAGTGGCCTTCCTATGGATACGGCCGGTGGGCCTGACCAAGAGAGTTATGAAGGCTCACCCCGGGTTCGCATCGGGCTTCGCCGCAAGCCTCATTGCAGTGCTTGTCGCCTTGCTGGCCAATGACTCCGGCGTCGTCGTAGCAGCCATGGTGACCCTATATCCCTTCCTGGTATTGCTGCACCTCGCAGGCGAAGAAGCATCGCGGGACGTATAGAGCCTGGAGACGAGGGCACCACGCCGGAAACCCGCCCGTTCGTTCAAACACAGTGTGCGCCCCTTGTCTTTAGTGTTGCCGGGATTTCTGTTACCCATGCAGGCCGCCGCGCACTACCCGAAGGGACCGCCTTCCCCTGCACAAAGAGGACCCTGGATAAGGATGGCGAATATGGCGGATGGAGGGGGGAATCTTAAGCACATCGCTCCCTCGAGAGGGGACAGAGGATGATCCGTTGCCTCCACCTTGCCGACCTGCATCTCGGCTGGACCCCGCAGTTTCTCGGGGACATGAGGGCCGGCATTCGCCAGAAGGAACGCGATGAGCTGCTCCAAAAGGCGGTCGACTACGCCGTCAACCCGGCGAGCCGCATAGACCTGGTGCTCATCGCGGGAGACCTTTTCGAATCCCACAGGCCTGATCCCTCCCTGGTGGAGGAGGTTTTGCGCCAACTGGGGCGCCTGGAGCGGGCGGGCATACTCGCGGTCACCGTGCCCGGCAATCACGACGAGATCTCGTATCACGACTCGGTATACAGGCTGCGGGGCGATTCGTGGCCGGGCCTCCTCGTCCGAAATCCCATGCCAGAGCTTGTCCGGTCTGCCGATATCAGAGGCGCCCGCGTCCACATATACTCCCTTGCGTATACCGGAGGACTTACGCGCGTGAGTGAACTCGAGGATCTCCCGCGGACCTCGGAACCCGGTCTGCACGTCGGGGTGTTCCATGGCTCTCTGGATTGGAACACCGGCGACAGAAGCCTTCCTATCACGTCACAAGCACTTGCGCGCGCCGGGTACGATTACGTCGCTCTCGGGCACATTCACCAACACCGACAGACGAGGGTCGGCAAAGGAGCGGCAGTATACCCGGGCGCCATAGAGTACAAGGGTTTCTCGGATCCGGGGGTCGGACACTTTACTGTCGCCGAACTTGGCGGGGGAAGGATCACAATAGAAACCCCGAAAGCCGAAGTCCGGAGGCATGTTGCCCATGATGTGGATGTGTCGGCAGCCGAATCTCAGAACGAGCTCGTTCAGTCCTGCCGCGGGCTTTCAGATCCTGAGGCCCTGGTCCGGATCACCCTGAAAGGTGCACCTCCTTTCACCATCAACCTGGAGGCCTTGAAGGCGGCACTCCAGGACGAGTTTTTCCACGTAGAGATCGAAGACGAGACCGATGTCCTGGGGGCGGACCTCATAAACACTTACGCTTCGGAGCCTACCATCCGCGGCTACTTCGTAAGGAGGATGACCAGGAGAATTGATGCAGCTACCACTGATCGCGAGAGGAGACTGCTGCAACTTGCGCTTCGCAAGGGCGTTGCGGCATTCGAAAGAGGGGGAGAGGGAAGGTGAGAGAAGTCCGCTTTAAGAAGCTTGCCCTCTCAGGTTTCGGCCCCTACCGCGACAGGGTTGAAGTGGAGCTGTCGGACGGTATCAACACCTTCATAGCCAGGAACGAACGCGGCAAGTCTTCCCTCGTTATGGGTCTTATCGCCGTGATATTCGGTTTGCCCGGCAAAACTAACCCGAGCGATTTTGGGCATGCCCGTTTCAGGAACTGGGACGGTCCCCAAAGGTTCGAGGGAGAGTTGCTGTTCGAGGCAGACGGCGCTCTCTACAGGCTCAGGCGGAATTTCGATACTCACGAGATATCCCTATCCAGGCTTGAAGACGGAAAGCATGTGAACCTCGTGACCGGCGAGGACAACCCGCTTGCCTTGAAGCGCAATGCACCATACGAGAAGTGGCTCAAAGAGGTTTTCGGCATGACCTCTAGAAAGCTATTCGAGTGTACGTTCTGTGTGACGCAGCCGCTCCCTGAAACGAGAGTGTCTGACAAGTCCGACAAGCCTGAAGGGAGACAACTGGACAAGCGCGTGCAGGAACTGCTCTCCGGGACAGGAGCTAGCTTTGCTCAAGTATTAAAATCCCTTGTTGACCAGCTCAAAGAAGAAACCAGGGCCACTGGCGACAGAGGTGTCACACCTCGCAATCAGCAAGATCCTCGCAGACTCGAGGAGCTGACCTCGCGCATAAGTGAAATGAGGTCGCAAATCGAATCGGGCCGCGATACAGTAGATTCCCTGGAAGCGATGAGGAAGAGGCAGCGCGATATCGAGAGCGAGCTCGAGACGACCAGGGCAGAGCTTGCATCGAAAGAGGCCATTCGGAACGCGTGGTCGGAATGGAGAAGGCTGAGCGCCGAGTACAGACAAGCCGTCAGGGAGCAGTCCCGGGCGGAAGAAGTGCTTGAGCAGGCTCGGAAGCTTGCCTCGGAAATCGAGGCGGAGTCTATGGAGTTGAAGGAGCTCTATCCTGAACTGGAAGATGCTCCCGAAGACATTGAAGAGAGACTGGCAAGTCTCATCTCTCTTCGCGAGAAGCTCGGCGAGATATCCTCGGCGCTTTCAGAAACTCAAAGCCTCCTTCGCGGGGCTCGTGCCAGATGCGAGGACCTCAGGGCCGAACTCGCAGGCTTGCGTAACTGGGGAGAGCTGGGTTCAAGCCCGGAGGCTGAGGTGCGCAACATAAGGCGCAGGGCGGGGGACCTCGTGCAGAGCTGGCGGGATCTTCAGGCGAACCTCTCATCGGTCGCTGAATGCGATTCCATCCTCATGGGAGAGCTTCGCATCATCAACGAGGCTTCCACAGACGAGATTCATGCCCTTGAGTCCTATTCGGCAACCCTCGCCAGGCTCGAACGAAACAAGGTTGAGGCAGAACGCCGGTGGGCCGCCATAGATGAACAGGTCAAGGCTTTCGAGAGGAGCTGGCAGGAGTTCCAGAAGCGATACTCCGGCATCGCATCCCTCCTGCCCGATGCGTCGGAAACGTTAGCTCGAAAACTTGACTTGCTCCGGAAGGAGCGCGCGCTACGCGAGAGCCTGGCAGAACGCAGGCGAAAGCTGGAGATCCCGTCGCAGATGCGGGCGGCCGTCGGGCTAGCCGCCGCCGTTCTGGGCGGGGCCCTTGCGTGGTCGGCCTGGGGCCGTTCCACGGGCATCTTTGGCTCGTGGACATCGGTCGGTACGGCGGTCCTGCTCGGAGTCCTCGGGTACTTCCTTTCCGGTCCTGTGTATTCGCGCATGTATAGCAAGGCAAGGCTCGATGCGGAGAATGCTGAAAGATACCTGGCCGCGTGCCAGAGCGAGCTAGCAGCGCTCGATACCGTCCTGGGGGATATGGCCTCAAACGATGAAGCGACGCTCGGCGCTTTGCATGCCCGGGCAAGGCAGCGCGATGAGGACGCAAGGGCGCTACATGAAGAAGAGGCGGCCTTGCCCGGAGAGGAAGAGAGAGCGAAGGCGCGGGAAGCTCTTGAGCGCGCGTTGCAGGAATACGACGCGTTCGTCGAACTCACAAACAAGTTCTCAAGGCGCTTCATTGATGTTGATCTGGCATACTCTGAGTGGAAGGCCGCCTCCGCGCGAAGACGTAATGCCCTTGAGCTGGCACGCGAGTTTGCCCACAGCGCTTTCGGATGCGAGCCCGGGGTTGCGCGCAATGCTGACCCGTATTCTCCCAACGTAAGCGACATCTGGCGGGAGGCCGCACGGTTCCTACGGGTCGCAGCGCCTGGTCAAGATGTCAGCACCGTCACGCAACTGGTAGCATTCCTCGAGTCCTGCGATGCGGCGTGGTGGGAAGGAACCACGCGTGAGGCCGCAAGATACGAGGAAATCTGCGAGGACCTGCGAAACCTGGAAACCGCCATGGCAACCAGGCAAGAACAATTGCAGAGCCACGAAGGCCGTCGGCTAGGTCTCGAGGAGTCCTATAGGCAGCTCTCTGCACCGCTTGACGCAGTGCTGAGGGCCTCGGGCGCGGACCCGGAACAGGCCAGGCGAAGGTGGGCCGAGAGGCGAAGCCGCGCCGAACGGATAAACAAGAAGCATGCTTCGCTTGATACTCTCTTCAGGCAGCAAAGCGTGAATTCCGTCGGTGAACTCCGTGAGAAAAGAGTCAGCGCTGACAATAATGCAGCTCAGGCGTTATCAGCATGGAAGAGGCTCATCGACTCAAATCCTGGGTTGCCGGAGACTCACGAGGCGGAAGATACGCAGAAGTTAGATGCGCGGTGGAGGTCCCTCGAGGAAGATGTGCGCCGCCTCCGGGAAAGGGTCACGACCCTGGAAGATGAAAGGTACGAAGCAAGGAAAGAGCTGAGCCGGCTCGAGGGGCAGTCTCCGATAAACATCGCCCAGGCTGAACTGGAACTCGCGCGCCTTGAGAGGGAACGCGAGGACGCAGAACTGCTTGCGGATGCTCTAACAGAGGCATGCAAGGAACTGAACGCCGCTATCGCGGATTTCCAGGCGTCACACCGAAATCGGCTTGAGGAAGCTGCCACAGAGCATTTCAGGAAAATCACAGGGGTACACGGTCGTAGCGTCGTGATAGACGACGAGTTCAGGGTCAGCCTGGACGACAATGGCGTCCCTTGTGACCTTGCCCAGTTGAGCAAAGGAGCCCAGGACCAGCTATACATAGCCTTGCGACTCGCCATTGCCGATCTACTCGCGGCAGACGTTGGGTTGCCCTTGATTTTCGATGACCCGTTCGCCAGTTGTGATAGTAATAGACTGGCCAACCTCGGACAGACATTACAGAATATAGCAAGCAGGCGACAGGTCATCGTTCTCTCGCACATCAAGGATCTCTCGGCCTGGGGCTTGCCAATAGAACTCAAGGGAATGTAGATCCGTCAGGCCGCGCCGAATACCGCCTTGCCTCGTCAGACATCGACATTAGAGACCCCAAACCCATCGGCGAAATCTCCGCAGCCACGCCCCGCCCCGTACCGGCGCTTTACCTGAACAGCCAGTATGCCCTCTGGGCACGCCTCGCCACTAATCGCAAAATTGCGACGGGGACAGCAGGAGAAAGCCAACTCATGGCGAATGACCCAATTGCAGGGGACTAAAATGGAATGACGCGGGATTGGTCAGCGGTTTCTCTATCTTTAGATCAAAACGGCGGGAGGTGGAAGCATGAGAGCAAAGGTCAAGTTCCTGTTCTCTGTGGCGTGCTTGGCAGCAGTAGTGCTGGGGATCAGCGCATCGGCTCTTGCGGGTTGGTCGTGGTGTACGAGCGGGTGCCCACCGGGACTCCACGATAACGACCACGCGAAAGCCTATGAGGCTACGGACCGTAATGGGCATATAGACCTACGCAAGGTTAACCCGCAACAGGGGAATACCGAGCGCACCGCAGACCGCAACCCCCACGTTTAGAACCCCCGGAGACTAGAGCGATGGGGGGACGGGTTGGATTACTGGGCGGGGGGCTGAGAGGCTTGAAAAGTAAAGTTAGCGTGTATGTGTACGCCACACTGCTCCTGGGAGCAGGGTTGGCGGCCAGGACCTTTGTGACCAGTCCCCTGCACGGTTGGTTGTGTGCGAGTGACAGGTTTGCTGCTGTTGTCGCTTTCGCTATCCCTGTAGCCCTGATAGTCATCTCTGAGTTGTTCCCTGTCCGTCTAGTGATAGATGGCAAGATGAGTGCAAGCGCGGCGGTCATCATGGCCGTGCTGCTGCTCTATCCGGTGTCTGAAGGCGTCGTGATTACGGGGCTTGCCATTGCCATCGCCAACCTCTTGATGCGCAGGGAGCTATCGAACGTCGTTTTCAACGTCGGCCAGTACCTCGTTGCAAGCGCCATTACCGGATCCATGATAGCCGGGCTGGATCTTCTCAACATCGGGACAAAGAGCGCCATGATGCTGTTCCTCGCCGGCGCGACCTTCATGATCCTCAACTCCGCACTCGTCGCCGGCGTGATAACCCTTCATCAAAACGTGCCATTCCATCAACAGCTCACCGGCATGATGAGATCGTGCTGGGTCCAGCACGGGTGCCTGGTTCTCATCGGAGTGCTGGGTGCCGCCATTTATCGAGCACTACCCGCGGCAACTGTCCTGGTGCTTATACCGCTCATATTGGTCCACAGGTCTTATGAGGACCAGGTGATGCTCAGGAGTCAGACCAAGCAAACCCTGGAATTCCTGGCTGATGTCATTGACAGCCGTGACTCATACACGTTTCAGCATTCTCAGAGAGTCGCGGAGAACGCTGCACGGATTGCGGCGGCAATGGGGCTCGGGCTCGAGGAACGCGAACTCGTGGTGTTGGCGGCTCGGGTGCACGACATAGGCAAGATCGGAACCAACACGGAGATCCTGATGAAAAAGGGGTCACTATCTCCCGAGGAGATGCAGGAGATCCGGAAGCATCCCATCGCCGGCGCGAAGATCGTCGGGAAGCTCGCGCATTACAAAGGGATCAGAGAGTTGGTGCTGTTTCACCACAAGCGATTTGACGGCACAGGCTACCCTGAAGGGCAGGATCCTGTGAGCGGCCGCCTGCCTCTGGGAGCGGCTATCATCGCCGTGGCCGATGCTTTCGACGCGATGACCTCTGACCGCCCTTACCGGAGAGCGCTGCCAGTTGGCGTAGCCATCCAGGAACTCAAGAAGAACGCGGGAACCCAGTTTGCGCCCGACGTGGTGAAGGCCTTCGTTGAAAAGGTCCTTTTGGAGGGCAGCAACCAGACAGCCCTCGCCGGAGAGCTTGTTCCAAGGTATCAGGAGTAAACCCAGACTCCCATTTCCTGCGTACCCACGCCCGCCGCGAGGCGGGCCCTTTTTATGCGATGAATCACGTACCGTGAGTCCGGCTGTGAGCGCTCCACCTGAGGTGCAAACGCCTTCTCTCTCTCGCCGACCTGCAGCGAACAGGGCACCGTCGCCAGCCGTTCCTGCGCCTCGTGCCGCCTTGTAGCCTTCTATGGTCACTTCCGGATGACCTGGACGGGTAGCTACCTTAGCTGCCTCAGGGCAGGCCAACCGCTGAGTTTCCGCCGATGGACATTCTCTCCATCGTCAGCTCTTCGCCAGGTAGAATCAGCACCAGGTCTTCATCGCGGCTCCAAGTATCCCCGAGATCGCAACCCTTGTCCCAAGCGTCCCACTTGCAGACAACACCCTGGCTGCAACCTAACAGGCGCTTCAGAAAACCCAGCGAACCTTCTATCTCTTCATATCTGACCCCGAGAAAGGCGGCTACATCCCGCGCGTATGCTCTGTAGTCTCCATCCGTCACCCTCCCGCCGTTTCCTATAGGCTCCCTCGCCGCTTGAGATATCCCGGTGCCCGGAGCCCAGGTCTTTACCCGCTCTTCGGATGCCCCCGTCTCAATATAGGCCACCCGAGTGTAGTTCTTCATCATTTCCCTGGTGATCCAGAGAGCAGTCTCACGATCGTATTTCTTCGAATACTCGTGGTAGGTCTTGAGAGGGTCGCTCCCACAGTTAATCCAGCCAGGCGTGAGGTAATAGGTCCCGGGTTCCCTCGTGAACTCCCGCCGGTACGCCTCCCGGGAACCAAGGAATAGGGCGATGCAGTCATCGACACGAGGCATTACTATGGGACAACGGCGAGCTCTCACCCCCAGGACACCGTTTGAGCAGAGTCCATAGCCCAAGATGACGAGATCGCTGTCGCTGGTGGAGTCTATATGCTCCTGAATCCTGTCCTTCATGAGTCCGGGCGTACGGTGGAGACCATGCTCCAGGAATGTGTAAGAGACGTCGAGGGACGGTCGGTCAGGTGTCCCTGATGAAGCCGCTGGCCCAGTTCTCGACGCTTCTATGATCTCGCCCTTGATAGTCTCGCAGGCAATGATTTTGATCCTCATTAGCACTCCGCCCCCTGTGGCTCTACCGTAAATCGTGAATCCTGCGTCGACACCAGAGCCACCCCGATGTGCGGACCTTATACGCTTGTTACTGGCTTCATTGTAACACGGGAGACAGATGTACTGCGATCCCAATTGCGAGATGCTCTTGACACATATAAGACAGGAAATCCTCCGCAAGGTCCAGCAATGGCTCTTATGTGGCGATGACGACCCCCGTCTTGCCCAGCACGGGCTAATGCTGACCGATGGCTGCTCGTACCGACTCATCGCCCACCATGCGCAACAGTGCGTGGAGAAACATCCGACGGCGTACCTGGTCCACCGGGGCGTAGATTTCCCTTATACTGACAACATCTCCGGGTTGCTCGAACTGTGCGCCGACGAGGCAGCTTGGGCTGATACGCTTCAGGATGCAGAGTAGCTAGCCCCTATGCGATCACAGCGCGGTATCCGGGAGGGGATGAAGAAGTAACCGAAGAGGAAGCGCGTCATGCTGTTGATGCTGCGCTGTGGGTCCGCCAGGTGGTAAGGAATGCCCTGGCGCGTGAAAAACGGGAGCCGCCGGGAGAACAATAATGGTCGGGGCGGGCGGACTTGAACCGCCG
>JBFMGS010000034.1:0-25725 GCA_040752635.1 Bacillota bacterium | reverse complement strand
CTGCCCAAGTGACGCTCACGCCATATGGAATGTGCTTCCATTAAACACAAGTGACCGGGTCCTGGTGCGTGCGGTCGGCCGTGAAAGCGCAGATCCAGTTCCCAAGGCTATACACCTGAAACCGTCTACCTGAGGCTCTTCGGATGACTCCGCTGTTACGCTGACGGTTGGCTCCCGCCCGCCGGACCCGCCTCGCCGAGCACCCTGCCCTCCTTGAACTCAAGGCACGGGATGCCGTCTGCCTTTGCCCTGGCCACCCCCACAACTTCAATCCTCCTGCCCTGATCTGCCTTACGCCAGGGACTCAGTCCGGGTATCGCGCCGCCAGTCACGTATATCCACCCGGTTTCGTCCTTGAGCAGCCAGTCGCTCCTCGTGACAGGCGTTCCCGCCTCCTTCCCCACCTTGCCGCTCCAGCCCATGTAAGCGCCTCTAACCTTTACTTCCTTCGATACGAGCCGGTCCATGTTCTCCCGAATTTCAGCGACCGTGACGACCTGTTCCATCCTGTGCTCGAGGCACCGGAACCTCTCGGGGACGAAACCCGGTGCGATTCTGAGGAAGAGCTTGTAAATCCAGGCCAGCGCCTCATCGACCCTCCCTTCCTGCGTAGCTCTATTGATCGTGGCGACGCACGCAGGACACGGCTCCACAAGTATGTCGCCGATCCCCATTTGGCCCTGCGCGGGGTCCAGGGTTTCTCCCTGAGGGGCAGTGATGGCGATTGCTTTATTTGGCGCCATAGTGATTGCGGTTGTCATAAGTACGACCATCAAAACTCTGAATCCGGGACTTCTCATGGGCTCCAGTGCCCCCTTGCGTGTCCACATAAAAACGTATGCTGTACCTGACACACTTATGCTTTTCAGGATGTACCTACCTGACATGGCTCACGTTTCTATCCTATCATCCAGTGAAACCGCGTCAATAATCAGATATTGCCAGCCTTTGGTCCCACTCTCTCGTGGCTGGATGGACCGGGAGACCGGGCGCTTAGCTGTGGTGGCTCGCCTCGCTGCTACCGCGGACTACCTGTTCCTGGGGCGCAAGCCTGCGAACCCGCGAAATCATCCCCGCACCCCAAGCTCATTTCCACCGCGTTTTGATGGTAGCGCTTCTCTTCTCGGCGAAAGCCCCCTAGTTTGAGGGCTAGCCAAGGATTCGTCCCCTATTATAACGTGGACTCGCTTGATAAGTTCTGGAAATGCATGTAAAGTATTACTGCGGTTTTGCCGTTGAGCAGCGCTACTTGACCCCACATAGGTCGTGGCGTGCACTGTGTGGAAGGAGCGTTGGGTGGCCACGGCTTCGTGCTCTGGCTCCTCGCCCGGTAGGCACCTTCTTCATGGACTTCTATAGATAGCCAACCCCAAAGTCGAAACGATATCTAAGCATATAGTGGGCGCGCCCCTGTCCATCCCCTTCACGGCACGCGCAGCTTCTGAGTTCGTGCTTGGATATCTACCGTTGACACCACCGCGGTATTACGATATTGTGATGACGGGGTGGTGTCGATGGGAAAATACGTCGTAACCAACGTCCGCTTCACTCAAGAGGAACACGAGAAATTGAGACGCCTGGCTGTATACGAGCAGAGGAGCATGGCGGATATCGTTCGTGAGGCGGTGTCTACATACCTCGAACGGAAGGGGAGAAGGACCTTGACCGAGGAGGAGCTTGCCAACGATCCCTTTTTCAAGGTAATCGGCATCGGCCACAGCGGGGGCGGCGATGCTTCCACGCGCCATGACGAGATCATCTACGGGCCTGAGATTCGGCGTGGTGAGGAAGGGAAAACTCTTTGCCGCGGAACACCGGGCGACGCCGACCAGGAAACCGGGGGTGGCAGATAATGGTGTTTGCTGACGCCAGCGGCCTGGTAGCCCTTGCCGATGAAGATGACCACCAACACGCGGCAGCGGCAGCTTATGCAAAGAGCGCTCCGCTCGTTCCCGGCTGGTTTGTCACAACCAACTATGTGTTGGACGAGACGTTCACTGTGTTGAGGTCCAGAATAGGACTCTCCCATACTGTCGCTTTCGGAGAGGCGTTGATGCAGAGCAATCTTTATACTATCGTGCAGGTTGATGCGCAGGTCCAAAGGCTTGCGTGGGAATGGTTCAAGGAATATGCCGATAAAGGCTTCAGCTTCACAGACTGCACCAGCTTCGTGGTAATGACCGCCCTTTCGTTGCAGGAGGCGTTTACGTTTGATCGCCACTTTGCTCAGGCTGGCTTCATATGCAGGCCAGCGTAAGATGGGCGGCGTAATCGCTACCGCGCCCCTGTCCCGGTTCTCGTCCCCGTCCCGGTCCTCGTCGGGTCTCAGACTTCTTTTCGGAAATTCCATCCACAAGCAGGAATTCTCGAGTCCGCATCTAACACTACTGTAATCTTCAACACAGACTCAGGGGCCGGCCGTTGCTCGCAACCCTGCCTAAAGACAGGCTTTTCCGGAGACGAGCTCAGGCCAAGCTTTGGCTGTCCGGGTTGCTGCTCGTTTGGTGGGGACCGGGAGGTTCAGGCGCCGGGGCGACGAAAGGGGATGAGGACGTGAGAGAGCAGTTGCGACAGGGTACTCTAGTATTCGTGGCATTGGTCCTGATGGCCTCCATGGCCGCGGCGCTGGCCGGTTGCGGCGTAGGATCAAAGAAAGCGGAGCCAACGATAGCAGTGTATGCGTACAATAGTGAGCCCGTGATATTCTGGGATCCGAGCGACACATTCTCCAACGAGATAACTACGATCAACAACGTGTACGAACCGCTCTTGCGGTACGATCCTTCCAAGGACGAAGTCACTCCCGTCCTGTGCGAAAGCTACAAAGTCAGCGAGGACGGCTTGGAGTGGACCTTCAACCTCCGCAAGAAGGTGAAGTTCCACTGCGGCGACGTCATGACCGCAAAGGACGTCAAGTATTCAATCGAACGCACTATCAGCCGGGGCAAGGGCGCATCCTTCATCTGGGCCCCTGTAAGCGAGATAACGACCCCGGATGACTACACCGTAGTCTTCAAGCTCAAGTACCCTGCCCCTCTCGACATGATCGCCTCGGCGGGCTACACTTCCCACGTTTTCTGCGCGAAGCACACCGAGGAATACGGCAGCGACTGGTTTGCGCAGGGCAACGACCTCGGCACCGGCCCTTACAAAGTGGAGTCCTGGAAGCGCGGGGACGAGGTGGTTCTGGCCAAGTTCGACGACTACTGGGGCGGTTGGGGCAAGAACAGCTACGACAAGGCCATCATCAAGATGGTGCCCGAGGCTTCGACGAGGCGGCAGATGCTCGAGTCTGGGGAGGCTCATTTTCTGAACAACACGCCCTTCGAAGACATCGAGGCGATGAAGAGCAATCCGAACGTAGTGATAACAGTGGCGCCTTCTTTCCAGAACCTGTTCGTCTTGATGAACACGGCTAAAGCGCCCCTCAACGACAAGAAGGTGCGCCAGGCGTTGTCTTACGCATTCCCATACGGGGATGTCATCGAGTATGTAATGCACGGGTATGCAACCCAGTCAAAAGGTGCGGTGCCCAAGGGGCTCTGGGGCCACAACGAGAACCTCTTCCAATACTCGCATGACCTGGAGAAGGCAGGATCCCTCCTGGCCGAGGCGGGCTACTCCAAGGGAGGCCTCAAGCTCCTCCTGACCTACACCGCGGGCGACGAGAACGAAAGGAAGGCCGCAGAACTCTACAAGGCCGAGCTCACGAAGCTCGGGATCGACCTCGAGATTCGCGGCATGCCGTGGGACGCTCAGTGGGAGATGGCGAAGTCCAGGGATCCTAAGGACCGTCAGGACATGTTCATGTTCTACTGGTGGCCTGACTACGCCGACCCGTACAGCTTCCTCCGCAGCATATTCCATTCGGAGCAAGAAATCGTGTTCAATCTCTGCTACTGGAGCAACCCGGAGTACGACTCCTTGATCGACGAGGCGAACAAGATCGCAGGACCCGAGCGGCAGAAGGCCATCGAGCTGTACGGCAAGGCTCAGGAGATACTTGTCGAGGAGGCCCCTGCGATATTCGTCTTTGACCAGCAGTACGTGAGGGCCGTTCACAAGAGCTTCAAGGGCTTTGTAGACAACCCTGCGTATCCGCACGTGGTCTTCTTCCACGACGTCTCGTACGAGCGCAAGTAAGCAGCAGGCTGCTTCCTTGGATTACACCCGCAGGGCGGGCCGGTCTTCCGGCCCGCCCTGCGGGCGCGCCGCCGGTAACCGAGACGTAGCCGGGATAGTGTAAGCGGCCCGGTTTCAACGGGTGAGGTGCAAGCGTTCATGTGGGCATATGTCGTCCGCAGGCTGGCCCTGGGGGTACTTGTCCTCGTAGGGGTTGCCACGATCACATTCTTTATAGCCAGAGTGATCCCGTCTGATCCGGCGGCCCGCTGGGTCGGCCCGAGGGCGACCGCAGAGCAGATCTCTGCAGCCCGCGTCGAGTTGGGCCTGGACAAGCCCCTTGTCGTGCAGTACATCAGATACATGGGATCCCTGTTTAGAGGTGATCTAGGTGTCTCCATCAGAACGCACCAACCTGTAGCGAGCGATCTCCGGGCATACGTCCCGGCATCGCTGGAGCTGGTAGCGGCCAGCACGATCCTGGCCCTCCTCGTAGGGCTGCCCCTCGGTATAGTCGCAGCCCTCAGAAAGGACATGTGGCCCGATCACGCGTGCAGATTCTTCGCCGTAGGGGCGGTGTCCCTACCCACCTTCTGGCTGGGCATGACTTTGCAACTGGTGTTTTTCAGGGGACTGGGGTTGCTTCCCCTCGGGGGAAGGCTTTCCACGGCGACGAGGCTCATGTACCCCGTACAGAGTATCACAGGCTCCCTTTTTATTGACGCGCTTATCAGCGGCAACTGGGCGGCGCTCGGCAACGGCCTCCTCCACCTCATCCTGCCGGCGATCACCCTGGCGGCATATCCCGTAGGGCTGGTGGCCAGGATGACCCGGTCGTCAATGCTCGAAGTGTTGAATGAGGACTACATAAGGGCGGCAAGGGCCTACGGGCTGCCCGAACGAATGGTCGTGTATTCGTACGCGCTTCGCAACGCGCTCGGTCCGACGATAACAGTCCTTGCTTTGTCCGCGGGTTACTCCCTCGTCAACACGTTCCTTATCGAGGCCATATTCAACTGGCCGGGTCTGGGAACCTATACCGCCCTCTCAGTGATTACTAACGACTACACCGCTGTCATGGGGGTCACGCTTTTCGCTGCGGTGGTGTACGTGCTGCTGAACCTTTTCGCGGATCTCCTCCTCGCCCTCGACCCGAGGGTCAGGTACTAGGAAGCAGGGGTGAACGACTTGGACGCCCGGGCCAGGCTGAAGGAACTCTCTCTTGAGATGAAACCGAGGATCGAGGAGTGGCGCTACGGGTTGTACCTGATAGGTAGGAACCCGCTTACGCGCGCGGCGCTCATCGTCGTTATAGGGCTCGTCGTCGTCGCCATCTTCGCACCGCTGCTTGCTCCCTACCCCGAGCACGCCAGGGGACTGGCAAACCCCAGGGAGAAACTCCTGCCGCCCAGCCTCGCCCACCCGTTCGGCACAGACGAGCTCGGGCGGGACGTGTTGAGCCGCGTCATCTTCGGGACCCGGATATCGCTGCAAATCGGCGTTCTGGCCGTCGGCCTCTCGCTTCTCATAGGCGTCCCTCTCGGTGTCGTCGCAGGATACGCCGGGGGCAAGGTGGACGAAGCCATAATGAGGATCACAGACATATTCCTGAGCTTTCCACCGCTTCTCCTTGCAATAGCCATCGCCGCGTTTCTCGGCCCGAGCCTTAGAAACGCCATGATCGCGATAGCCATCGCATGGTGGCCCTGGTACACCAGGCTTCTTCGCAGCCAGGCGATCTCCACGAGGGAGAGGCCGTTCGTCGCAGCGGCGAAGGCCATTGGCACTTCCGGTTTCAGGATCGTGACAACCCACATTCTTCCCAACTGCATGGGCCCGGTAATAGTCCAGGCGTCCATGGATTTCGGCTCGGTCGTGCTTACCTCTGCAGCCCTTAGCTTCTTGGGCCTCGGGGCCCAGCCTCCGACGCCTGAGTGGGGTCTCATGTTGAGCACGAGCCGGAACTACTTCCTCACCGCCTGGTGGTATTCGATGTTCCCAGGCGCAGCGATGTTCATTACAGTTCTAGTCTTCAATCTTCTTGGGGACGGCCTGCGGGAAATCCTCGACCCCAAGACCCGGAGGTTGTAGGGGATGGCACCAGCCGAAGCTCCGCGCCTCGTCACCATAAAGGACCTTCGCGTTCAGTTCAGGACCTTTGAAGGCCTGGCCGAGGTCGTAGACGTTCATTCGTTGGAGATACGGAAGGGGGAGACCCTGGGCCTCGCCGGAGAAAGCGGGTCCGGCAAGACCGTCACCGCCCTTTCCATCTTCAAGCTCGTTCCCGTCCCTCCCGGGAGAATAGCCTCGGGTGAGATCTGGTTTGAAGACCAGAATGTCCTCGCCCTGAGAGAGGAACGCCTCAGGGCCATTAGGGGCAAGGACATGGCGATGATATTTCAGGACCCGATGTCTTCCCTCAACCCCGTGCTGACGGTGGGCGATCAGATGGTCAGGGTCCTGCGAAGGCGCGGCGGCCTCTCCACCAGGGAGGCTGTGCAGAGAGCGATTGCCCACTTTGAGGAAGTCCAGCTCCCCGACCCTGCGACGACTTTCGGCAAGTACCCCCACGAGCTCTCGGGAGGAATGCGCCAGCGCGTGGTAATCGCCATGGCGCTCGCCTGCGGCGCCCGGTTCCTGGTCGCAGACGAGCCCACACGCGCCCTCGACGTCACCATACAGGCCGGGATCCTCGATCTCCTGCGCCGGCTCAGCGCCAGGGAAGGTATCACCATGCTGCTCATTGCGAACAATCTCGGCGTCGTCTCCCAGATGTGCGACAGGGTCGCGCTACTGTATGCGGGGCAGATCGTCGAAATAGGCACCGTGGAAGAGGTCTTCAGCAACCCCGCCCACCCCTACACCAGGGCTCTCATCGCCGCCATACCAACGCCCGAGCGCAAGGAAACCAAACTTGCGGTGACCGGAGGATTTCCCCCGAACCCTGTGAGAATGCCACCAGGCTGCCGGTTCCATCCCAGGTGCACGATTGCGCGAAAACTCTGCGCTACGACAAGGCCTGATGCGACGCGTCTCGGCGGCGACCACCGCGTGTGGTGCCACGCCGCAGCCGGGGAGGTGGGAGCGTGAAGAGGGAGGGCGCTTTCTTGCAGGTATCCGGCCTCAAGAAGTACTTCCCGATCCTGGCGGGAGTCCTCAGGCGGCCCGTGGCATGGGTGCGGGCTGTGGATGGCGTGGAACTCGCCCTCGACGAGGGAGAGACCCTCGGCATAGTGGGCGAATCAGGCTGCGGGAAGACGACCCTGGTCCGGGTGGTCATGAGGCTTACCGAGCCCACGTCAGGCAGCGTGAGGTTCATGGGTACGGACATGTTTCGGGCACGCGGCAAGGAGCTCGCGGCGGTGCGCCGGCAGATGCAAATCGTGTTCCAGGACCCGTACTGGAGCCTGAACCCGAGGATGCTCGTGCGCGACATCGTAGGCGAACCCCTCAAGGTGCACCTTGCTCCGTCAAGGCAGCAGTTGGCCTCGGCGGTCGGAGACCTCCTGGAACTCGTGGGCCTGTCACGCGAGCACCTCAGGCGGTACCCCCATGAGTTTTCCGGGGGCCAGAGGCAACGGCTGGCGATAGCGAGGGCTCTCGCGCTGCGACCGAAGCTTGTCGTGCTGGACGAGCCGACATCCTCCATAGACACCCTCTCCCAGGCGCAGATTCTCAATCTATTGCAAGAAATCAGGCAGGAGCTGGGGCTTGCGTACATAGTGATATCCCACGACCTCGGGGTCGTCCACTACCTCGCCGACAGGATCGCCGTGATGTACCTCGGGGAAGTCGTCGAACTGGGCAGCACCCGGGACATTTTCGAGAGGCCCCTTCACCACTACACAAGAGCGCTGCTCTCCGCTATCCCGGTTATAGACGTCGCGCGGGACCGCAGGGTAATCATCCTCGAAGGCACTTTGCCGAGCGCCGTCCACCCGCCGTCGGGCTGCCGCTTCCATACCAGGTGCCCGGCGGCCAGGAAGGATTGCGCGTCCCAACTGCAGGTCCTCAGGGAGGTCAGGCCCGGCCACCTGGTCGCATGCCAATACCCTGACTAAGTAGAAGCTCAAAAGCTTCCCCGACTCTGGGGTTGCCGGTGCTTGCACGAGGGAGCGCTCCCAATTTGACCACCTGCCTGCGGGCCAAATTACACCGAGGCGCCCGCTGGGGGCTCCGTCCCCCGAGCGCAAGCACCGGCAACCCCGGGCCGAGCATATATCCAAAACATGGCACCAATATGGCGACCGACTTAGCGATGATTACGCTGTGGGGAGGAGGATGGTCGTGAGAAGGCTCGAATTCGAAGTGCAAGAGGCGGCTCAGATCCTGGTGAAGGACATGCTCGGGGTTAAACCCGGGGAGACAGTGGTTATTACCGCCGACACGTGCGCCGACCCCCACGTGGTCGAGGCGGCGGCTGCCGCGGTATGTGCCGCAGGAGGAAAGCCGATGGCGGTGTGGACCGCCACACCCTCCGGTGTCGGAAAGGCCGCCGATCCCGTGCTGCCCGTGGAAGCGCTCTCTGCCGTGCTCTCCGCCGCAGACGTGTGGATAGAGTTCAACGAGGCCTGGCTCTTATACTCCACGCCCTTCGAAAAAGCCATGTCGGCAAACCGACGTCTTCGGTACATCTGCCTCGTCGGAATGACCGGGGACATGCTGGTCCGCACGGTCGGGCGGGTACCCCGGGAGGCCCTGGAGGCTTTGTTGAAGAAGATCGCGGAGATGACCCGGAAAGCCTCGGAGATGAGGGTGACTACTCCTGCCGGGACCGATCTTCGTTTCGAAAACGATCCTGCCAGGCCCGTGTCGTGCGACACCGGCCGCGCAAACGTCCCCGGAGTGCACATGCTCGCCGGGCAGGTCGGATGGTCCCCTCGTTTTGAGTCTATCGAGGGAACGCTCGTTTTTGACGGTTCGATCAGCCCGCCGCTCGGGCTGCTCAAAGAGCCGATGGTCCTGACCATACGAGAGGGCCGGATAGTGAACATCGAGGGAGGGGCCCAGGCGGAGGAATATAGGGCCTGGCTGGAGTCTTTCGGGGATGAGAACATGTTCCGCCTTGCCCACGTCTGCTACGGGCTTAATCCGGGCGCGCGGCTGACGGGCAACATCCTCGAAGACGAGCGGGTCTTCGGCTCGACCGAATGGGGCATAGGATACCTGAGCCCGCAGGACGCGCCGCCCGATGGCATCCCCGCTCCTTCCCACTCGGACGGCATATGTCTCTCCTCTTCAGTGTGGGCCGACGGCGAGCAGCTCCTCGACAAGGGCAAGATCGTCCACCCGTGCCTTGCGGACCTTGCTCGTTCGCTCAAGCCGTAGCGTCAACTCAGTGCTCGAGCAGTAGTGCCAACCCTCAAGTAACAACGTACCAGTCAGTTCAGCTTACAACAGGTCGGAGGTGGGTCTTATGCGAACCCTGAGTTTGCAGGAAATAGAGGACGTCCTAACAGGCTGCGCCATCCTGGGCACCGGAGGCGGTGGGTCCCTGGAGCGCGGGCTGTCAGACGTGCGTGAGCTCTACCTTTCAGGAAAAAGGGTGAACCTCGTCTCGCTCGAGGAAGTCCCCGATGGCGAGCTGGTGGCGTGCCCTTACTATTGCGGCGCGATCTCCCCCGTTTCCCCCGAGGAAGAGGCGAAGTTTCGGGACTTCCCCGTGAGCGCTGAGCCGGAGCCGATAATCGCCATGGGGGCCTTGGCGGCGTATCTGGGCGTAAGCTTCTACGGCGTGATATCCACGGAGCTTGGCGGGGGAAACACTGCGGTGGCGATGTCGTGTGCCGCCCGGTGCGGGATTCCGATGGTGGATGCGGACCCGGCGGGGCGGTCTGTGCCAGAGCTCGATCACACGACTTTCTTCATCAACGGCGTCCCCATCTACCCCATGGCCGTGGCCAGCAAGTTCGGGGACACGGTGGTGATCACGAAGGTGGCCAGCGACGCCCGGGCAGAGACCCTCGCTCGCACCGTGGCGATAATGAGCCTGAACCGCGCAGGGGTGTGCAGCCACCCTGTCAAGGGAGGGACGTTGAAGAAGTCGGTGATTCCAGGCGCCATCTCCCATGCAGAGCGGATCGGTAGAGCTCTCCGGGAAGCAAGGGCTGAGCGAAAAGACCCGGTTGAGGCCGTGAGGAAAGCGGGTGGTGGCTTTTACATCTTCGAGGGAGTTGTGACGCCGGAGACTTCTTGGGGCGACCGGGCCGGCTTCACCGAGGGAGAGATAGCCGTCTCGGGGCGGGGCATGTTTTCCGGCTCCGAAGCACGGATCTGGTACCGGAACGAGCACATGGTCGCGCGGGTTGACGGTCAGGTGATGGCCACCATACCGGACCTTATCGTTGTGCTCAAGGCCAACGACGGCTCCCCGGTGATCAACCCCTACGCCACAGCAGGGATGGAAGTCAAGGTTCTCGGCTTTCCGGCCCCGGCAGAGTGGCGAACCCCTAGGGGCCTGAAGTGCTTTGGCCCCGAGTACCTGGGTTACACCTCACCGTACGTCCCCATTGAAGACAGGTATGCGGGGAGGGAGAACGCGCGGTGAAGATTCTGGTCATAAACCCTGTGGGGACAGACAGGTGGGACCGGGGGGACCAGGAGTATCTCTCACGACAGGCCCCTCCCACCGACGTCATAGACGTGTTAAGCCTCCCTGATGGGCCTCTTTCCGTCGAGACGCCCGTAGCGGAGGCTCGCGCGGAGCGCGGCGTCCTCGAGCTGGTTGGCCGGGTAGGCTCCGGGTACGATTCCATCATGGTCAACTGTTTCGCTGAGCCTGGCGTGATGGCTTCCCGGGAGATCGTGGACGTTCCGGTCGTAGGCCCGTGCCAGGCCTCGCTCGCGGTCGCAAGCCAGCTCGGTGAACGTTTCTGCATCGTGTCGCCGCGGAGCGACCACGGAAACATGGTCCTGCGCCGGGCGAGGGTTCTTGGTTTCGAGGCGCGGATCGCGGCTTCCGAGGGGATCGGCATCCCCGTGCTCGACCTGGACGCACACAAGGAAACCACGGTGCGGGCGATAGCCGAGGCCGCACGGAGAGGTCTTGACCGCGGCGCGGACGTCGTCATTTTGGGGTGCACCGGCATGGCGTGCGTCATAGACGAGGTGCGCAAGGCGCTTCCTGTGCCTGTTGTCGAGCCCATGGCCGCAGGCTTCGCTGTCGCGCGCGCCCTCGCAGGGCTCAAGCTGAGAACGAGTCGCCAGGGCCTTTACATAAAAGCCCCGCTATCCAAACAGACGGGAGGGCATGCGCAGTGAGGCGTATACTGGTGATATCCCCGATTTCCACACCCGGCCTGGGCAAGGACCTCCTCACGTACCTGCAAACCTGTTCGGACGGGGAGTCGTACTTCGACATAGAATCGCTCGCCGACGGCCCTTCCTCCATAGAACTCCTATCCGACGAAGTCACCGCGAGAGTCGGGGTGATCGAGAAGGCGAGGCAAGCCGCGGGAAACTACGACGGCATCGTGGTCAACTGCTTTGCGGACCCGGGGGTACTGGCTGCGCGTGCGGCCTCGGGCCTGCCGGTCGTCGGCCCGGGGGAATCCTCCATGCTGCTTGCAACCTTCGTTGGCCACAAGTTCGGCGTGATCTCGGTCCTTCGAAACTCCAAAGCGTGGGTCGAGCTACAAGCTGCGGCGCTGGGCGTCTCGTCCAGGCTCGCATATTCCTCGGGAATCGATCTTGGCGTCCTGGAGCTTGCCGACGATCACGAGCGAACCTGCGACCTCATCCTCGCAGAAGCTGAGAAAGCCCTGGACGCAGGGGCCGAGGTTATAGTCCTGGGCTGCACCGGGATGGTCCGAGTCGCCCGGGCTGTCGGGGAAAGACTTTCCGTGCCCGTGATAGAACCGCTTTCGGCGGCGGTGCGAACCGTGGAAGCGCTCGTCGATCTGAGGATCCCGCTCTCTTAGAGAGTTCATCACAGCCAGGTCCGAGGATAGCGTGGGACGGCTACTTACTCTTGCCGGGCCAGTCCTGCAAGGAACCGTTCCAGCCGCGACAGGCCCTCCACGATGTTCTCGAGAGAGTTGGCGTATGAGAAGCGCAGGTAGCCCTCGGCGTTCGGCCCGAAATCTATGCCCGGGGCCACTGCTACACCGCATTCCTCCAGAATCCTGAAAGCCAGGTCGTACGAATCCTGGGAGTACTTCATCGCGTCAGCAAGCACGTAGAACGCCCCGGTCGGCTCAACGGCGACTGAAAGGCCGATTTCCGCGAGACGGGGCAGTATGTATTTGCGGCGCGCATCATACGTGCGCACCATTTCTTCGATATAAGGTCTGCACTCGTCGGAGAAGGCAGCCAGCGCCGCGCGCTGGGTGAAGGAGCCTGCGCAGATGAGGAGGTTCTGCTGGAGCTTCTGTATCGGTCGCACGAACTCGTCGGGAACTATGGCGTAACCGAGCCTCCACCCTGTCATGGCATAGGTCTTGGAGAACCCGCTGATCACAAAGGCGCGGTCTGTGAACTCCAGGATCGAGTGGGCGTGTCCCTCGTAAACGAGCCCCTGATAGATTTCATCTGATACCACGAGCACCCCGAGGTCGGCCAGGGCGCGCAGGTCCTCCCCTGTGAGGAGATTCCCCGTAGGATTGGCCGGCGAGTTGATGAGAATGGCCTTCGTCCTGGCCGTTATATGGGACGCGAGTTCGCCCGGAACGAACCTGAAGCCGTTTTCCGCCGGCACCTTCACCCGAACCGGGACCCCCTCGCTCGCCCGGACATAGTTAGGGTAGCAGGCGTAGCAGGGGTCCGAGATTATGACCTCGTCCCCGGGATCGAGCAGCGCCGCGAAAACGAGCATGAACGCGGGAGAGCTACCGGGGGTGACGATAACTCTTTGCGGGGAGACTTCGATGCCGTATCTCTTGGAATAGAACTCAGCTATCGCCTCGCGAAGTTCAGGGATTCCCAGGCTCGGCGTGTAGCCGGTCTCGCCCGCAGAAAGCGCCCTGAGGCAAGCTTCCCTGATGGGCTCAGGGGTCGGGAAGTCCGGCTCCCCGACCTCGAGGTGGATTACGCTCCTGCCCTCTCGTTCGAGCTCCTTCGCCCTTTCCAGCACGTCCATCACTATGAACGGGGGAATCTCGCAAACCCTGCGCGACTCGAGAATCATCGTCCTTCGGTCATCAAGGTGTTTATCCATATCCAGCCGCACCTCTCTCCACAACCTGGTAAGACAGTTGCCAGCCCGGCATAGCTCCGGGGTTGTCGAAATAAGTTCAACGCATAGCACGCCGATCCTTCTCAGAACATTAGGAAACCTGCAGGGCACGACCACCAACGTATGAGCCGCTGCCGTCCTCCGACTCTGGGGCGGAATTCACTCAGGAGATCGCTGTAGGCATTGTTGCGGAGATCATCACGTCAGCCCACGTCAGCTCGTCAGCTCGGGTGTTGACGGCACTTCCTTCGGGGTGATATAATGCACGGAAATAACATAACTAAATTACTAGTGCTTGTGCGGACGTGGAGGGAAGTGGAGACTATGTTCGACGCGGAGGACGGGGCTGGCATGCCATGATGAAAAGACTTGACCTTAACAGAATCCATACTTGAAGAATACGGCCCAGTCCGTCTGAATGGGAAAGCTGAGAGGTAAGAGAGATCAAAATGAGGGAGGCTGCGAGAGAGCATGAGCGAAAGCGTGAAGAAAGCTGGAAACGAAATCCCAAAGACGGCCTTCGAGACTATGGCACTTCACAGCGGGCAAGCGCCGGACGCCGCCACTAACGCGAGGGCTGTACCTATTTACCAGACGACATCCTATGTTTTTAACTCGGTTGAACACGCTGCCGATCTATTCGCGTTGCGGGAATTCGGAAACATCTATACGCGGATCATGAATCCCACCACGGATGTGCTCGAGAAGCGCCTCGCCGAGCTTGAAGGCGGTACCGGCGCCCTTGCAGTCGCGTCCGGACAGGCTGCCATTGCTCTGGCTATTCTCAACATAACGAGGACGGGCCAGAATATCGTTTCCACAAGCTATCTCTATGGAGGTACATATAACCTATTCCACTACACCTTTGCCAAGCTCGGGATCGAGGTTCGGTTTGTGGACTCATCGGACCCGGAGAACTTTGAGAGAGCAATCGATGAGAACACGCGCCTCCTCTACACCGAATCCGTCGGCAATCCCAAGAATAACGTGGACGATTTCGAGGAGATAGCCCATGTAGCCCATAACCATAACATACCCCTTTTTGTGGATAATACTGTAACTACACCCTACCTCTTTCGCCCGTTTGAACACGGGGCGGACGTTGTAGTACACTCTCTCACTAAGTTTATAGGAGGTCATGGGACATCAATAGGCGGGGCTATAATTGACTCAGGCAGGTTTAACTGGAACAACGGAAAGTTCCTGGAGATAACTGAGCCGGATCCGTCCTATCACGGGTTGAGCTATTGGGACGCGTTTGGACTTCATGATAAGGCGGTCGTATCCGGGATAGCCTACATCATCAAGGCCAGGGTTCAACTTCTCAGGGATCTCGGCCCCGCTCTTTCACCGTTTAATTCCTTCCTGTTCCTCCAGGGCCTTGAGACATTACCTCTACGCATGAAGCAACATTGCGAAAACGCACTTAAGGTGGCTCGGTGGCTCGAGTCTCATCCTGCCGTTTCCTGGGTGAATTACCCCGGACTTCCGAGCCATCCGGATTATGAGCGTGCGAAGCGATACCTCCCGAAGGGTCAGGGCGCCATAATTGGCTTTGGCATCAAGGGCGGGCGCGAGGCAGGGGTTAAACTGATAAACTCGGTTAAGCTCCTTTCCCATCTGGCCAATATTGGAGACGCCAAGAGCCTTATCATACACCCGGCATCCACAACTCACCAGCAGCTTACTCCCGAGGAACAGCTTTCTACCGGGGTAACGGACGATTTCGTGCGGCTTTCCATAGGCCTCGAGAATGTAGATGACATCATCGGAGACCTGGATCAGGCCTTGGAGGCGAGTCAGAGGTAGAAGAGAGGCGGAGGTGATGCCGGGTGAGCGATCCCTTAAACGCTCTCGCTGAGCCAAAACCCAAGCAATACGACGGCCCTGATTCCCCGAGATCGGTGGGCTGGACCGAGCCCCGCCGGGTTCGATTGGCCGATGAAAGCAATCCACTTCCCCTGGACTGTGGGGAGACGATCGCCCCGGTTGATGTTGAATACGAAGTCTACGGGGAGATGAACGAAAATCGCGATAATGTCATACTCATCCTGCATGCACTTTCGGGAGACGCTCATGTGGCAGGCTGGGATGCCAGGGCCGAGGAGTACGGCCGTCTGTGGCGTAAGACCCGCCCGGGATGGTGGGACTCGATGGTCGGCCCCGGCAAGGCTTTTGATACCCGGAAATACTGCGTGATGTGCTCCAATGTCCTCGGGAGCTGCTATGGAACGACCGGCCCCTCCTCAATAGACCCGGCCACCGGTCACCCATATGGGCTTCGATTTCCAGTCATCACCGTGGGAGACTGGGTCAGGCTTCAAGAGCGGCTGGTTACCCATCTGGGGATAGAGCGCCTGTTTGCTGTAGCCGGGGGCTCCCTCGGGGGGCAGCAGGCTCTGGAATGGACTCTCGCATACCCCGAAAGGGTGAAACTTGCCATAATCCTGGCGTCTTCCGTGCGGTTAAGTGACCAGGGCCTTGCTTTCAATGCGGTAGGACGGCATGCCATCATCAGCGATCCTGATTTCAAGGGTGGCGACTACTATGGGGGTCCAACTCCGGATCGAGGGCTTGCCATAGCCCGCATGCTGGGCCACATAACTTATCTTTCAGAGGTGTCTATGCGCCGGAAGTTTGGGCGTCGATACCGTAACGGCAACAACACACCTGGGTTCCACCTAGGGATCGACTTTGAGGTGGAAAACTATCTCCAACACCAGGGGCAAGCCTTTGTCGAGAGATTTGACGCCAATAGCTACCTATATATAAGCCGAGCCATGGATTACTATGACGCCGCTCAATGGGGGGACGGGGATCTCGACAAGGCATGCAGCAGGACAGTTTCAAAGTTTCTCTTGGTTTCATTCTCCTCAGATTGGCTCTACACACCGGAACAGATGAAAGAATTGGCCCTTGCCCTATGTCGTAACAGAAAACCGGTGACCTATGTCAACATCCCATCATCATATGGGCATGATGCCTTCCTCCTTGAAGTTGAGAAGCTGGAGCCCTTAATACGGTTTTTCCTTGAAGGGGGATCGACGAGATGAGCAAAGGAAGATTCCCTGGGTGCAAACCGGCTTTCCGAGATAAGAACCTCTGCCTGATATGCGACTTGATAAGGGAGGGGCAGTCACCTTTTGAGGGCAAGCATCAAGAGGAGCTTACGGGCCTTGGGGAGGGGGGAGCGGCGCCGAAAGGGATCCGATGGGATCACCAGGCGATTTGCGATATAATCCCGGCGGGCTCGTCGGTCCTCGATTTAGGGTGTGGAGACGGAGAACTTCTCTCCAGGCTCATCAAGGATAAGGGCGTGCAGGGTCAAGGCGTTGAAAAGGATGTTGAGCGCGTCGTGGAGTGTATTGCCAAGGGAGTGCCTGTATACCATGCTGATCTCGACGAGGGTCTTGCGGGGTTTCCGGATGGGTTTTTTGATTACGTACTCCTTGAGAAGACCCTCCAAGTAGTGCACAAGCCGCTCTTTGTCCTCGAGGAGATGCTGCGGGTCGGAAGGGCCGGCATAGTCAGTTTCCCCAATTTCGGTCACTACGGCATCATAGCGTCCTTTGTGCGCACCGGTCGAATGCCGATAACGCCGGTCCTTCCGTACCGGTGGCACGATACCCCGAACATACATCTCTTTACCGTCAATGATTTTCTCGACTGGGCGAGGGCAAGGGGTGTTGCGGTGGAGCACGGCCTTTCATCGGCGGATGGGAGAGTCCGACTCTTTAAGGAAGAAGATGCCTTACAGGCTGAAGAGGTATTATTCGTAGTCTCTCGTCTGAGTAAAGCAAAGAGTAAAAGGAGACTGCCATCCTCGTAAGGGAAACGGAGATTCAGGGTTGATCAGCGCGTGTCAATCCACAGAAAAACCTCGCCGAACGTTGCCTAAGTGAGCGCGGTATGTTGACTGCACTTCTTTGTAGACAGTATAATATAGTAAAGATGACTAAGTCACTAATGATTATGTGGAGGCAGTGCAGTGAGACTTTCCACGAGAGCAAGGTACGGCGTCCGTGCTTTGTGCGCGCTCGCGCTCATGTCCGAGGATGGCAAGCCTGTTTCGCTTGCGCGCCTCTCGGAGCGCGAGAAGATATCAAAGAAGTACTTAAGCCTCATATTCCACGAACTCAGGAAATCTGGGCATGTCGAGGCCGTGAGGGGCCTTAACGGTGGGTTCAAGCTGGCAAAGAGCCCTGACCGGATAACAGTCGCCTCTGTAGTTCGTACCCTAGACGGCCCCATCGCGCCTGTCGGGTGTCTTCTTCCTGCAGGAAGGAGCGCCGCAAGCCGGTGTGAGAGAAAAACCGGGTGTCTGAGCAGACCGGCGTGGATGTGGCTCCAGCGCCAGATTGAGACGGCTCTGGAGTCGATCACGATAGAATCTCTCATCAAGGATAGTAGAGATCCGACTTCTTCAGGTGGTGACGGACTTGGCGGATACGTATTCGAGATATAGAGAATCGAGGTATTCCCGCCAGATCTTGGTTCCCGGAATAGGTGAGGACGGCCAGGAATCCATTATGAACGGCAAGGCGGTGGTGATAGGCCTGAGAGGGTTGTTGTCTTCCAGCCGCGCGACCTCCCCTGGAGTCTGGAGGCAGGGACTCCGAACCTCCCTGGTATAGCAGGGCTGGGGGCTGGGACCCGCTTTATCCAGTCCGTGGGCGTTGCGTCGATATCCGCCAAGGAGGCAGAACTCGCACGGGCCCTTTGCGAGGGTTTGAGGAACATCCCCGGGGTCAAGGTGTTCTGCGATCCCGTAAAACCCGAAAGCGGAATAGTATCCTTTACGATCGATTCATGCGACGTAGCCTTGGCTGGCGCGCTACTGGATGAGGCTTTCCACATAGGAGTGAGGGCGGGGCGTCACTGTTCGCCAGCCGCGCACAAGACCATCGGAACTTTTCCCGGCGGCACAGTGCGGGCCAGTTTCGGCTACTTTAACGAGCCCGGGCACGTCGAACGGCTGTTATCCGCAGTGCGCCAGCTTTCTACAGTCATCTAATGTATATCAAGGAGGAACACAGCGTGGAGACCAACAAGATTGCAAGAGACGTAACCGAGTTGATTGGAGATACCCCCTTGGTTCGACTGAACAGGGTGACCGAAGGGTGCGCAGCGACAGTGGTAGCGAAACTCGAGTCGTTTAACCCATGTGGAAGCGTCAAGGACCGCATAGGGGTGGCGATGATTAATGCCGCAGAAGAAGCGGGGATTCTCAAGCCAGGAAGCGTCATAGTCGAGCCTACCAGCGGGAACACGGGTATCGCACTCGCCTTCGTGTCTGCGGCGAGGGGGTACCGTCTGATGCTTACAATGCCGGAGACGATGTCCCTCGAACGGAGGAGGCTTCTCGCTGCGCTTGGAGCGGAGGTAGTGCTTACCCCGGGTCCCGAGGGAATGCGCGGCGCCGTCCGCAAAGCAGAAGAGATTGCAGCCTCCATCCCCAACTCATTCATGCCTCAGCAGTTCAAGAATCCTGCAAACCCCGAGATCCATAAGAAGACCACTGCGGTAGAGATCTGGCGGGACACTGATGGCAAGGTTGACATGCTGGTCGCGGGCGTGGGCACTGGGGGCACCATCACCGGCGTCGCCAGCGTGCTCAAGGAGTTGAAGAGTGATTTCAAGGCTATCGCCGTCGAGCCGGACGAATCCCCCGTTCTGTCCGGAGGCTCGCCCGGACCGCACAGAATTCAAGGGATTGGTGCGGGGTTCGTTCCCGACGTCCTCAGGGGCGACCTCATCGACGAGATAATCCGCGTGCCGCAGGAAAAAGCCGCTGAAATGGCCAGGCGTCTCGCCAAGGAAGAGGGGATATTTGCCGGGATATCCTCAGGCGCAGCAACTTGGGCCGCTTTGCAAGTGGCGTCCAGGGAAGAGAACCGCGGCAAGCTTATCGTCGTGGTGTTTCCGGACACCGGCGAGAGATACCTCTCCACCGGATTATTCGATTAGAGCTCACAGAGACCCGGTTGTGGTCGAAACCTTTGCTATGGAAGGTGAAGATTAGGTGCGCGAGGTACCCGAGCCATTTTGGGAAGCATTGGAGGAGGCCAGACGAAAGCCCGGAGAGATCGGGCGTGATACGATCTTGACCCTACTGGAGGGTTCTACCGATTTGGCAGCCCGCGATGCCCTTTTCCAGGCAGCGGACGAAATACGGCGCCACTACATAGGTGATGAGGTACACCTACGCGGGATCATCGAGTTTTCAAACTACTGTGTGCGTAATTGCCACTACTGTGGACTGCGAGCTGCCAACACAGGTCTACCGCGTTACCGCATGTCTCCAGATGAGATAGTGTCCATAGCCGAGAGGGCGGCTCAGCTTGGCTTTGGCACGGTGGTACTCCAATCGGGTGAGGATCCCGCCTGGGATGGTCCAGCCCTGGCAGAGGTGGTCCACAAGATCAAGCGCCAGACCGGACTTGCGATCACCCTGTCGGTAGGGGACCGTCCTCGGGAAGATTACGCGCTTTGGCGGGAAGCAGGGGCTGACCGCTACCTGCTCAAGCACGAGACGGCTGACCCTGAGTTATTCCGCCGCCTTCGCCCCGGGACCACCCTGGCAGGTCGGCTGACTGCCCTGCGTCACTTGCGGGAGCTTGGATACCAGGTGGGTTCAGGGAACATAGTAGGCCTGCCCGGGCAGCCCTTGAGCAGCCTCGCGGACGACGTGGCGCTATTGCAGGAGCTTGATGTCGAAATGGCAGGTATTGGGCCCTTCATCCCCCATCCGCACACGCCGCTCGCCTCGGCGAGCCCTGGCGCCGTGGATCTCACCCTGCGGGCACTTGCGGTGAGCAGGTTGGCTATGCCCTGGGCCCATCTCCCTGCCACCACTGCTCTAGGAACTGCCGACCCGGAGGGAAGGCAAAAGGCGCTGCGCTCCGGCGCCAACGTGGTCATGCCTAACGTGGGGCCGACGGAGTACCGGACCCTGTACCAGATTTACCCGGGAAAGATTTGCATTGACGAGGGGGCCGAAAAGTGTCTTTGCTGTTTGGGGGGCATGATCGAGTCTCTCGGCCGGACCATCGGGCGGGGGCCCGGTCATTCACCTAAACCCTGGTTTTCAACAGAACGATATTCAAACCCCTATGTGGATCGCAAGCCATAGCCTGATCCTCGACCAGAAGAAGTAAGGCATACCTGCGCCAAGCCAGCGCGCAGGCATGGCAGGGTCCACCGCGTCGGCTTCAGCTGCCGTGTAATCTACGCCGCGGACGACTGCAACTCAGACTATCTATATCTCAACGTCCTGGTGGCGTTGAAAACTGCCAGCAACGCCACACCTACGTCGGCAAAAACCGCTTCCCAGATGGTGGCCACGCCGAGCGCCCCAAGGATCAGGAAGAAGGCTTTCGCGCCCAGGGCCAGGAGGATGTTCTGCCTTACAATGCGGCCGGTATGGCGGCTTATCTCCACGGCCGTGGCCAGTTTGGAAGGAGCATCCTCCATGAGCACCACATCGGCAGCTTCGATGGCCGCGTCGCTGCCCAAGCCTCCCATGGCTACCCCCACATCCGCCCTGGTGATAACCGGAGCGTCGTTAATCCCGTCGCCCACAAACGCCAGCTTTTGCTTGCGGCGATTGGGCAGGGCAGCCTGCAGTTCCTCCACTTTCTCAACCTTGTTCTCGGGCAAGAGTTCCGCAAAGTAGGCGTCCAGCCCAAGGGTCCTGGCGACTTCGCGGGCTACCGCCTCCTCATCTCCGGTAAGCATCACCGTCTTCTTCACGCCTAATTGCTTCAGCCGGGCTACGGCTTCCCTGGCATCAGGCTTCAGCTCGTCGGAGATGACGATGTAACCGGCGAAGGTACCATCGATCACCACGTGGACGCCGGTTCCCTCCACGTTGCAGACCTCGTGTGGGATTCCTTTCCGGTGTAGCAGACGGTCGTTGCCAGCCAGGACTTCTTTCCCATCCACCACCGCACGTATGCCGTGGCCGGGGATTTCCCGGTATTCGCTGATCCGGTCCGGGGAGATTTCCCGCCCATAAGCTGCACGAATCGATTGGGCGATGGGGTGGTTGGAGTGAGTCTCGGCCGCGGCGGCGGTTACCAGGAGTTCCTCTTCACTGAAGCCGTTGTATGGAACCACCCGGGTGACCCGGAACACTCCTTGGGTTAGGGTGCCCGTTTTATCAAAGACCACTGTGTGCAGGGCAGTTAAGGCGTCCAGGAAGTTGGCCCCCTTGACCAGGATCCCGCGGCGCGAGGCCCCGCCGATGCCCCCAAAATAACCCAAGGGAATGGAAACCACCAGGGCGCAGGGGCAGGAGATAACCAGCAGGACGAGGGCCCGGTAGACCCATACAAAGAAGGTGGCTCCGGGAAGGACAAGGGGCGGAATGATTGCTAGCGCCACGGCCCCCAGGACTACCGCTGGTGTATAGTAACGTGAGAAGGCGGTGATGAACTGCTCGGTGGGAGCCTTGCGTGCCGCTGCGTTTTCCACCAGTTCCAGGATGCGGGCAACAGATGACTCGCGGAAGGGTTTGGCCACCTTGACCGTAAGGAGGCCCTGGCCGTTGATCATCCCGGCGAGGATGGTCTCGCCCCTTTCCACCTTGCGGGGCACGGATTCCCCCGTCAAGGCCGACGTGTCAACGAAAGAGACGCCGTCCACAACCTCACCGTCTAGAGGCACCTTCTCTCCCGGCTTGACCAGAATGACCTGCCCTATCTCCACCTCCTCCGGCGGGACCTGCCTCGTTTCTCCGTCTAGTTTCAGGTTGGCGTATTCCGACCGGATGTCCAGCAACGCTTCAATGGAGCGGCGAGAGCGGTTCACGGCCCGCTCCTGGAAGAACTCGCCCACGGCGTAAAAGAGCATGACGGCCGCGGCCTCGGGCAACTGGTGAATGGCAATCGCCCCCACGGTTGCAACGGTCATCAAGAAGTGCTCATCAAAGACCTGGCCGTGCGCCAGGTTTCTGAGAGCCGTCCAGATCACCGGCCAGCCTACCAGGAGATAAGAAGGCAACAATATCGCATACTCGGCCCAGGAATAGGGGGTCCGGTGGAGTTGTTCGTTAAAAACGAATCCTATCAGCAAGAGAAGACCCGCCACCACAAGCAAGTGTAGCTGTTCCTTCTCCTCTCCCGCTTCCTCTCGGGCTGTTGGCCTGCGACCGACAGGCTCTGCGATGTTGACTCCGGGTTCAACCCGGGCAATGACTTTACGGGCCGCCGGTACCAGTTCCGGGGGCAGGTCCAGGCTCTGACTTGCGAAATTCACGGTAACGTGTTCCAACCCTTCAACCTTACGCAATTCCCGCTCGATCTTGGCGGCACAACTGGCACAATCCAGCCCGGTCAGCGTGTAACGCATTCTTGCTTCGCCTCACATCCAGATTCGACAGCGAAAAATCCCGTGTGACAAACCGGGCAAACGGAAGACATCCCGGGATGCTGTGAAACGCTAGTTATAATAGAGCGATGACCCCAACTGCCACAATGATTGCTCCCGATACGACTGCGCCGTAACGCTCCAGCCAGGCAAACCGGAGAGTCTCCAGCCCACGCACGGAAAGCCAAACGATCCCCACCATAGAGACGACCGTTACCACCGCCCAGGCCGCGATGGCTGCCAAAGAGGAAAAGACGCCTCGCGTGCTTGCCGCGAGGAATATGGGGATAGCTTCCGCGCATGGCCGCGCTCCCAGGATGGCTCCCAGAGTATAGTCCGAACCTGTTCTGTGGGAGCACGCGTGGGTGCGTCCGTGACCCGTTTCCTCGTGGTCGTGCGGGCTACTTCCCCCCGACCACCCCGGCCAGCCTCGCCAGATGAAGTAAAGCCCCAGGCCGACGACCGCCACTCCCACAAACTGGTCTAACCCCGCACTGACGTTGGTTGCTACCACACTGCCAGCCAGCGTAAAGACAAGCCCGATCAGGACAGTGGAAAAGAGGTGCGCGAGCGCCCCGGCCCCTGCCATGATGGTGGCCCGGCTGCGCGACAATCCCCTCGCCCTGGCGGCCAAAACGTAGGGGAGCCAGTGATCCGGGATGAGGGCGTGCCCGGCTGCAGCGGCAGCCGCCGTGCCTACAAGGACATATGTGTGTAGCATCAACTCTTATCTCCCCTCTACAAAGTGTTCCTGCGCCTCACGGACGAGGTTCAGTATGTGCTCATCGTCCAGAGAGCAATATACCATTTCCCCCTCCCGGCGGTACTTGACCAGACGTAACGCCTTCAGTAGCCGCAGGTGGTGAGAAACGGCGGGCAAGCTCATTTCCAGCACTGCAACTGTATCACACACGCAGAGGTTCCTGTCGGCTAAGATATATCAGATCTTGGTTGACGACAAACTCAGGACAGGTGGCAACGCACCCAATGATCATCGCCCAGGTGGACGAGGTCCGGGGGTTCTTTGTAGCATAGGCAGACTGCCCGTGGACACCGCGGCGCAAACAGGCACCCGGTTCCCGAGGTTTGCCCGTCGCGGACGTAATGCGCCTGGTTCGCCCAGAATGACTTCAGATCGGCCACGACCGCAACGAGCGCCCGCGTATAGGGATGGCAACCGTCTGCTATGAGGTCCTCAGTTCTCCCGCTCTCAACTATTTGGCCCGCATACATTACAGCCACTCGAGAGCACATAACTCGGGCAACGGTCCAATCGTGGGTGATGAAAAGGAGAGAAAGGTTCCGCTCCTGCTGAAGACGGCTAAGGAGGGCGAGGATCCCCGCGCGAACCGAAACGTCAAGCATGGATGTGGGCTCATCTGCTACCACCAATGAAGGACCGCTGACAAGCGCCCTCGCAATGGCGACCCTCTGCCGCTGCCCGCCAGAGAGTTGATGGGGATGGCGGTTCATGTAAAGAGATGCTGGTTCCAGGTCAACAGATTCGAGGGATGTGATGACCGCCTCCCGCATCTCTCCAGTTGTGCGATACAGCCGTTGAATCCTGAGTGGCTCGGCAACAAGCTGGCTGACTGTCATACCCGGGTTCAGGGACTCGTAGGGGTCCTGGAAGATCATCTGCATTCTACGACAGGCTGCCCTGGCGGCAGGATGTCTCTCACCAGACGTTTTCACGCCCTCAAAGGTGACGGCACCGGAGTCCGGCTTCTCAAGCCCCACTACGATTCTCGCTGTAGTCGTCTTGCCGCTCCCGCTCTCCCCCACCAACCCCAAGCACTCGCCCTGTCTCACTGTGAAGCTTACGCCATCAACCGCACGGACAGGGCTACGTCTTCCAGGGCCGGGGTAGTCTTTCTTCAGCTCCGTGGCTGCCAGGATATCTTTTACAGGGCTCATTCGCGCACCACCTTGCAACAAGCCACCCAATGGTCGGGCTCCACCTCGACCAACTCAGGCGCCTTGCAACAGCAGTCCCCACCGCACTGGCAACAGCGCGGATGAAACCCGCACCCGCACGGAAGGTCGGTAAGGTCGGGCACAGATCCAGGTATCGACTCCAGCCTTCTAAGCGGCGCTTTCAAGTCGATGAACGAACTCATAAGCCCCTGAGTATACGGATGGAGCGGCTGCCGCCTGAGCTGGTCCACGGTTAGGAGCTCTACGAGACGGCCGGCGTACATGATGGCGATACGCTCACAAATATTGGCGACCAGGGGGAGATCATGCGAGATGAAAAGCATCGAGAGCCCGAGGCGCGATTGCAGGGTCTTGATCACATGTAGAACCTGGGCTTGCGTCATCACGTCCAGGCCCGTCGTGGCCTCATCTGAGATCACGACCTTTGGCGAGCAAGCTAGAGCCATGGCGATGACCGCGCGTTGTTTCATGCCTCCACTCATCTCATGTGGATAACTGCCGGCGCGGCTCGCGGCGATCCCAACGCTTTCGAGCAGCTCCGCCACGCGGGCTCTTGCCCTTCCCAGGCTGTAACCTTCGTGTCTTTGCAGCGCCTCGCGTATCTGCCATCCAACAGAGTAGATGGGGTTCAACGCGTTCATCGCGCTCTGAGGTATGTAGGAGATGAGCTTCCACCGGATGTCGTTCATCTCGGACTCCGATTTCTTCATGAGGTCAACGCCGTCCAAAAGGACCTGACCCGTGACGATCCGCCCCGGGGGCTCCACAAGGCGAAGCAAGGACAGGCCAACAGTTGACTTGCCGCATCCCGACTCGCCGATTAGCCCCAGGATCTCGCCTTTCTTGAGATGAAAGCTGACACGTTCTACCGCCCGGACGATCCCTCGAGCAGTCGAGAAGCGCGTGGTCAGGTTTCGCACTTCGAGAATGTTCATGGCTCACCCCTTCCTCAGGCGCGGGTTGAGCGTGTTCTCGAGAGCATACCCTGAGAAGGCGAAGCCCGCGACGGCGAGAGTAATCAGCAAGCCAGGCGGGAGGACCCACCACAGCCAGGCGCCACTCAAGAAGGCGCCGCGCACCTGAGCATAGTAGAGGACCGTTCCCCAGCTCTTGCGAAGGGGATC
>JBFMGS010000033.1:9403-26321 GCA_040752635.1 Bacillota bacterium | reverse complement strand
AGGCCTTTCACCTCGAACACGCAAGAAGGCAGAGCGTGGCAACGTATTCCCGGGGAATGAAACAGCGCCTGGGGCTTGCTGTGAGTTTCCTTCCAGAACCCGAGTTGTTTATCCTTGACGAGCCTGTCTCTTCGCTGGACCCGGAAGGCCGTAGAGAGGTCTTCGATGTCCTGCGGAGGCTGAAGGGCAAGGCGACGGTCTTCTTTTCCAGCCACATCCTGGACGATGTGGAACGCATATCGGACCTTCTGGTTATGCTGAAGGACGGCCAAAAGGTGCTTGAAGGGGCCATGGATGAGGTGCTGACCAGGTACGCACCCGATAGGCTGAGAATAGGGTTCGGCGGAACCAACCTGGTCAGAGCTTGTGAGGTACTACGCGGGTTGCCGTGGGTATCGAGAGTCACAGAAAGCGAAGAACCCGGCGTTGTGTACGTGGATGTTGCGCCGACCCAGATAGAAACTGCCGTTGGGGAAACGCTCGTCCACCTGGTCCAGCAAGGCCTCAGGGTCAGGGAGTACTCCAGGTCCAAAGCCGACCTCGAAAGCGTGTTCCTCAGGATTGCCGAAGGCAAGGACGCCGAGAGGGGAGTCTGATATGCTATCCCTTATCAAGAAAGAGCTAAGACAGAACTGGAGATCTTTTCGGCTGCCTGCTCTTTATCTTACACTCCTGTTCTTTTCACTGGCAGACCCGCTTACTACGAAGTACATGGGGCAGATCCTCCAGCGTTTCGCCACAGGTATCACGATAACAATGCCTCCCCCTTCGGCCGCGCAGGCCATGGGCCAGTTTCTCGGGGACATACTCGAGATCGGGGTCTTCGTCATCATAGCGATAACCATGGGCGCAGTGGCAAGCGAGAAGGGTATCGGAGTGGCCACATTCATCCTCACGAAGCCTGTCTCCAGGAAGGCTTACGTCGGGGCCAAACTTTTCGTGCTGTCCGGAGGAGTCGCTAGTGGCATCGCTCTGTTTACAACCCTGGCGTACGTCTATACGTGGACTCTCCTGGGCAGGGCAGAACCGGCTGGTGTCATTCTTGCAGCTCTCTCTACCCTGGTGTACGCTGAGTTTATTCTTGCGGTTACATTTGCAAGTTCCATGACCCTACAGAGCTCCCTTGCCGCAGGGGGTGTAGGGCTTCTGGCATTCTTCCTGACGATGCTGGTGGGTTCGCTCCTGAGTCGATCATCCGTAGGGCCCTACCTGCCTTCAACTCTCGCTGCCAACATCAGCTCTTTTCTTGCTACACCAGCGAACGAACGGGCTGTCTTTATGTTTCTCAGGCCCGGCATCGTCACTCTCATCCTGTCTATCGCGATCTTGGTTGGCGGATACGGGAAGTTTAAAAGAGAGCATCTTCCCTGATCTCTCTTGCCCACCGCCCCCAAACTCAACTGGCAGCTCGACGCGAAGCGGATCTCACCAGGCAAAGGAAGTGCCGATGTTCAGCGCACGCAAGATCATAACAGTGACCATTCCTACTATGACGGAAAGCACCAGGCTTCTAGTCCTGGCAGCCACAACAAGCGTCGGAAGAGAGGCCAAGAGATAGACGTTTCCCGAAGCGGGCACCAGCCTTCCGTCTGCCACGAGCACGCTCGACGCGGCGAGCGACGCAAGCACCGCCACCGGCACGTGCGAGAGCCAGTTCTTGAGCCATGAGGGCATCTGCACGCGGGAAAGAGCCACGAGCGGCAAAGCCCTCGAAGGGTATGTTACAGCAAACATAGCGACTATGATGGCAAGTATTCTCGGGTTCACCATTGACGGTACCAACCTTCCGATCGTTTGCTGAGTTAATCGCCAAAGAGTTCGCGCCGCCTTTCGGCGCGTGAATCCTCCTGGCGAATATCCCTCTGCGCAATGGCTTAGGACTGAGACGCCGGGGGCTAACGTCCTGAAGCCGTAAGGGGCTCAACTAGAGCACCCACCGCGGCCGCAAGCATGGTCGCCACCACGGTGCTCCAGGCGCCTAACGGCGATACTGCGATGAGCACGGCCAGGAGGCCGCCCGTAAGGGCCACCACAATCGAGGTACGGCTTTTCACCTGCATCAGCAGAAGACATATGAACATCGCAGGCAGTGCGAAGTCTATACCGAACCTCGAGCCATCTTGGACGGCAGCACCGAGCGTCGCTCCCAGGAACGAACTAATCACCCACGCCGCGTAGGCGGTGAAGTTGAGCCCCGCCACCTCGTGCCAGTCGGCCGGTTGGTCCGGCGGAAAACGCGCCACCGCGACCCCGTATGACTCGTCGGTTACCCCGAAAGACACAAGGGCCAGGAGAGGCCTGGAAAGATGCCCGAGCCTCGGAATCAGCGACATGCTGAAGAGAACGTGGCGGAGGTTCACAAGCAACGTTGTGGTCACGATGGCCGCGGCACCAGCTCCTGCGGAGAACATTCCACAGGCGATGAACTGCGAGGATCCGGCGAACACCAGGATTGACATGAGGGTGGCCTCGTACGGCGAAAGGCCCGAATGCCGAGCTATCACCCCGTACGCAAGACCGATCGGTACATATCCCATGACGATTGGAATGGCAAGTTTTGCTCCCGAGACGAACCTGCCCCGCGTCTCCCGGGGGCCGGCGGTCGAACAAGCTTTCATCAATATGCTTCCTCCAGACGCAGTCCCCGTCTGGGGCCCAGGTAATCTGTCAACGATAGGTCAAAACTCCACATGCTGGTCCGGGCGGCGCCAGATAGACACAATCAAGCAACAGGTCACGAGCCAGTTGCGGATGTCGCCGCAAGAACGCGCGGCCCTATGTCGGCGATGGACGCACAGCCTGTCAGAATCATTGCCACTCCAAGGTCTTCACGGATCGAATCGATGATGCACCTGACCCCCTCACGCCCGCCGCCGAAGGCGCCGACAGCCAGCGGGCGGCCTACAAGGACCGCGTCTGCGCCGAGCGCCAGATACTTCAGGACATCCACGCCGGTTCGAACGGCTCCATCTGCCAGAACAAGGATCCTACCTTTGACTGGCTTCGCGACCTCGCTCAGCACGTCCGCAACCCCCGCTGTATGATCCAGAGCGCGCCCGCCGTGGTTCGACACGACTATCCCCGCGGCCCCACACTCCGCCGCGATCTCCGCCTCGTCGCGGGTCATGATGCCCTTTAAGATCACGGGCAACCGCGTGGCCCTTGTGAGCTCACGCAATTCCTTCGGAGACTTGGGCCCCACCGGCGCGCCAAGAAGCCTCATATTCACAAAGCCGGCGGCATCCACGTCCACCCCGACCGCGAGTGCCCCCACCTCCTCTGCTATCTTGAGTTTTCTGATGATGTCCTGGTTCGGGCCGGGCTTGATTACCGGGATGCCGCGTCCGCCCAGTTCGCGAAGAACAGCAATCCCTGATTCAAACACTTCCGGGTATCCCCCGTCCCCCGTCATTGCTAAAGTACCTGCGTCCAGACAGCCTCCGACGATCGCAGTGGCAAGTTCCTTTTCGCCGACTAGCCCTCGGAAGTTGATCTTCGCCCCTGCAACGGGTGCTCCCAGCACCGGCAGGCTGAGAGGCTGTCCGAAAAGGGAAATCCGAAGGTCTGGCGCCGAAGCCTCGTGCAGGGTCCTCATGTTGAGCTTCACGGAGGCCAGGGCCTCTACATTTCGGATAAAGCCCGCCCCCGAACCGATCCCGCCCATCCCCGGTATTTCCCCCGCGCACGTCCTCCCGTCGCATACCCGGCACACCCGGCAGATGCCGCCCATCCTCTCCTTGGCCCGCTTGCGTATTTCGGTAAGCTGAGCCCCCTGACTCATACGAAAGTCTCCCCCGCGTTCATAATAGATCCGCAGTTCTCCGTCCGGCTCGATATTCCTGCTCGGCGTCCATATCAGGGTTACTGAGAGCGATGGGAAGTACTTCCCCTACACCTGCCTGGTCCCAGCGCGGCAGGGAAGTGCGAGGACGCCGGGGGACCCACCCGGCGTCCTCGTTGGAGCGAAAGGCTACGCCTTACTGCTCGTCCACGTCTTCTTGTTGCTTCTTCTGCATCATCCTCTTCAAGATTCTCAGCTTGATCGGTGCAACGATCACGCCGACAACAACGAGTAGAATCACCCAACCCCACCACGGCACCTCTCCCACCTCCTCGTCTACCTGAACTTGAGCCGCCTGCGCAGCGCGGGAGTGAGGACTACCATGACGGCCGCGTTGAAGAGCAGCGTCACAAGGCATGAACCCCAGAATCCCAGCGCGCCTTCTCCCGTGAAAACGTTCCTGAGTATTTGAAACCCCCAGTAATTCGGGAACGGATAGAACACCCATTGGTAAGCCTCGGGCACGAACAAGGACGCAAGGGGAATTCCGGTGAACACCAGTATCAGCACCTTGAGCACGGCGATCCCTGATATCTGGTTGTCGGCGAGGCCCCCTACCAGAAACCCGAAGACGACGCCGAGGCCGGTCACGGATAGGACGCCTACCACGACCCTGACGTAGTCAGCGCCTGTCCCCATCAGGATCAGATTGCTCGCAACGGCTATAACCACATCGTTGGAAGGGAAACGTTCCTGACTGCATACAGCCCTTTGCCGGTGTAATCGTGGTACAACTCTTTTACGGTGACCATCTTGCGTCCTCCCTCCCCATCCCGTTCTCGAGAACATCCACAAGGTCCGTGAAGATCCTCTCGAGATCCAACCGCTGCACCCTTTCCAGGTTCTCAGGCTCCACGATCCGGTCCGGGTCCACTCCGGCTACTTTGGCCAAATAGCGGTGGAACTCTGTCATCACTGCATTCAGGAAGTACGTAAGCAGTTCAACGGGAACATCCGTGCGTATCTGGCCTTTCTCCTGCCCCGCTCGCACTAGGTCCGCGATGTAAGCCTCTGACATCTCCTTCATCTTCGTCAGCATCTCATCCCTGATGGGACTGGTATACATCTTCGACGCCATCTGGGCATAAAGCTGGTTCCTCGGGCTGGCCAGGTTGAACCTCGCGCCGACCACCAGCAAGTCGCGGAAGTCATCGAAGAAATCCTGTCTTGCGCCCGGCTTCTCCTGCGCTATGAACCTTAGCTTGGCCTCTCCGGCCAGTTGAATCAGGTATAAGTAGAGATCCTTCTTGTCCTTGAAGTACTGGTAGATGCTCCCCTTCGCTATCCCGGCGCGCCTGACGATTCGAGAGATCGACGCCTGCGCGTAGCTGTGCTGCGCGAACTCCTCGAGCGCGGTCTGGATGATCTTCTCCCGTTTTTCTTCGGGTAGGTTGAAAAAGGTTTCGGTCGGCATGGGCACCCCCCTTATCTATATGACTTACCAGTCATGTGACCGTCCGGTCATATGAAGTGTAACATGACCGACCTGTATGTCTGCCAGCGTCCAGGCTGATCCGGTGGCTTGTCTCGCCTGCTTCATCCCACGGCACGTCAGAGGCATGGGGACGGATCACATAGCGGTTGTCGGAGCAACTGCATAGTACCTACTCCTCAAGTTGCCGAATCATTTCATCGATTACCTCGAGAAACGCCCGGATTTCCGACTTGAACCGCGTGCTGACTCTTGGATAGTCGGCAAGAAGGTCCTTCATGCCCTTCCAGAGGAATTCCCTCTCGTAGGCGTGGCGGACAACGTGCCGAAAGGAACGATAGCGCTCAAGCTCGCGGCGGGTTTCTTCGGAGATTACAGGTGGACGCACCTTTTCGATTTCAAGCGACGCCACATCAAGCAGGCCCTTATGCCATGCTTCTCCAGCCGGCTGGTAATGGTCAAGAGCCTTTACGACTCTGAGCAGTATCTGTTCCGCAGCTTGGTAGAAATGATGCAAATACAGGGCCAGCCCACTCCTTACAATCTTGGGTGGCTCTATCCCTGCTCCAAGAGGGTCTGCTTCTTTGATTGACCGGTCGATACCGTCGATGGCCTTTAAATCGCTTTTTATCTCGGCCTGTAACACGCGCAACTGGTTGACATCTACCGTCATGGCAATAGATCTTCTCCTTCATGGATAATCCGTTGCCTGAATTCCGGGTCGGCATCCTCCAGGATAACCAAATCCACGTGAAATGCGCTCATGCGCTCCAGCTCGGATAAGATGCGCCAATACGCAGGCCAGTCAATGCCTTCTACCGCCAAGTCGATGTCGCTTTGGGGGGTAAACCGGGCGCCCCGGGCCAGCGAGCCAAAAAGCACCACCTTGCTGGCGCCGGCTGCGATCAGAAAGGCGGCCATTTTCTTAGCATCTTCCCTGGCCCTTTGCCGCGCGCTTTCACACTGTTTGGCCCATGACCTCGCTCTATTCTTTAGACCTTCGACATAGGGCCTGACATCCAACCCAGACCCTCCCGTCGCAGAACTTGCCCCTGACACGCATATGAGCACGTCCAGATCATAGCGTAATGCCGGGTCATTGTCATCGTAACACGTACACCGGCGCAGAGCAACAGTCGGATAGGTCTGTTGCTATGAGGGCGACCCCGGATCTTTCCTTCCCTCCACCAAAGTAAGCCACACAAGAAGTTCCCTGCATGTTATGGGCAGATCCGACTCCCTCTCCGCCGCAGCCAACTTCGCTTCGCGCTTATATGTCTGCGCCTTACTGTTTCCAGCGCGGAGGAGGGCCTCCCCAGTTCGCACATGTACTTGCGCGACATTCCGCTCCCCATACGCCGGGAGGTCCTTGGGTGCTGCCTCCAAGTTCTTCGCGCCCTCCATGACCTTCGCCTAGCATGTCCAGGCTCGGCTCCCCCTTAGCCCCGTTTGTTGCGGGGGGCATATTTGACGACGCGGCAGGATTCGCTTTATGCTGCAGACTGTCGCTTTGCTCGCACCCTATAGGCACTTTGTCACAGCGCTTCGGCGCTCGGATTCCTCTGAGCGCCAGCTGTCAGCTACGGGGCGGCTTGGCCCTTACCCCGGCCGGACTCTCACCGGCTAGCAGATGTGCGCTTGGCTGGGCACGCACATGCTGTATAATGGACCCGTAAAACTGGACACGAAAAGGGTCGATTTCAAGCTATAATGGAGCTATGAAGAAGACGTACTCACCGAGTTTCAAAGCGCAGGTTGTCCTCGAGCTCCTCAGGGAGGAAAAGGGCATAGCCCAGATCTCGTCGGAGTATGGGGTTCATCCTTGACAGCAACGGTGATAAAATCCCCATAAACAGCGGAATGCAATTCCCCGAAAACAACGGAATGGAATTCCCACCCCCTAGCGAATACAGGCACCTCAAGTGAGCGAGTGGAGGTGCCGGAATGCTAAGAGGTGAGGAATGGTTGGATGCTAGAAAGCTTTTTGAGAGTGGGGTAACTATCACGGAGATCGCAAGTCGCTTAGGTCACGATCGCAAGACCATACGCCGGTGCCTTTCGGGTGATCATCCTCCCGTGGCAGATCGCCGCCACGGCGGCCGCGTAGGGAGCGTCCTGGACCCATACAAGTCCTACATCCTTCAAAGGATGGACTTCGGTGTGCTCAACGCGGTCAGGCTGTTTAGGGAGATCCGGCCGATGGGGTATGAAGGCGGCTTGACTACCTTGCGCGACTTCATGCGTCCGCATCGTCCTTTGGCCCAGGCGAAGGTAACCCGCCGGTTTGAAACACCTCCTGGCAAACAGGCGCAAATCGACCTTGGTGCCTTCCGCTATCTTGCCAGCGACGAGAAGGTGCGCACAGTATATTGCTTCGCCATGGTGTTGTCGTTTTCCCGCATGCTCTATGTAGAATTCATAGAGCGAGCGGACCAGATGGGCATTCTTACCGCGATGAGGAGGGCGTTTGAGTTCTTCGGTGGAGTCTGCGAAGAGATCCTGAGTGACAACTGCTCGCCCCTGGTGCTATCCAACGATGGCGAGGGGAATGTCGTCTGGCAGGAGGCATACCTGGACTTCGCAAGACATTTCGGGTTCATCCCAAGAGCATGCCGGCCATACCGGGCGAGGACCAAGAGAGGTATTTGATCTCCAAGAGACCGCACTGTTCCAGGTTGGGAAGGGTGATCCGCCAGCCGCGTTTTAGATCCCGATAGAGCCGGTAGCCGAGGACCTCCCGCAGGGCACGTTTGGTTTCGTCAAGGGCATGGAACCGCACGTCCGGATCTGCCGCATAAAGTGTCAGCGGTAGATCCAAAGCGTCAAAGACCTTTTGAACTAAAACATCATGGGTGATGCCCTCGCTGCCAGCAGATTCAACGGCCCTATACAGCGCAGAACGCAAGACCCCGACCCTTACGAAATCATTGAAATGGCCCGCCTGCAGAGAAGCGTCCTGGCGATTATCTGTGAAGCTCAACAGCTTTCGCGCTGAATCGCACAGGCCTTCAGTGTCACGCAGATATTGAACAGCAGCAAGGCTGAGGATGGTGGTAGCTGTGCTCCGCCCTTCAGTGGCGAGCAAGGCGAGCTTTGGGAAATCAGACTTTTGCCTTGGGCCGTATGCGACCCCGCACTTCAGGCAGAAATGAAAGGGCGCTGGGACGAAAACGCAATCAAGGCCGGAAGGACTTTCCTTGCCGTCAGGAGCGACTCGCACGGGCCTAGGGAGATCTTCTTCACGACTTTTGCGGGCACGCTGCGAACCGTGGTATACTTCAATCCAATCTTCAGGAATCCTCCTCAGTATCTCTTCCGGATCTTCCGGCCAGGGGTTTTGTGAACTTATGTATAGAAAGCCGCACTGAGCTCCGTCTTCACCGTTACTATGATCATCTTTGTCATCGAGCTCACGAGGCACGAAAAGGCGTACTCCGGTTTCCTCGTCCCTCGTCGACCGCACCACATAGTACTCCTGCCCACATTCGCGGCAGAATGCCAGCGGCAGCAGCACACGACCCCGATCCCCAGGCACGAATTGCTGACCGTACAAGGTTAGATGGCGGTCGGCCTCCAGCTCAGGGGAGGCGTAAACCTTGTCCCCGCGGCTTATGAACTGGTGGAGGCGAAATGCGGAGACTGGAAAGCCGGTGACTGGGTCCGGCTCACACTGATAGCTTGCCAGAAAATGCGACTTAATAGCTTCCGAGCATCTGTCCACCGGTAGTCCGGTCAGCTTGCCGAGCTCATGCGCAGCCCCGTCGGGGCCAGATATGGACCGAGGTTTCTTTCTGATGAGCCGGCCGGATGCGGCATCCCGCTCTATCCCAAAGGCGCTCTCAATCCAGATAGACATCGGATCCCGGACGAACTCTGAGTAATTGATGGGAGTCTTCATATTGGTGTCAGCAACGCGTGCTCTCAGTGCTGCTACAAACGCTGGGTCGGAAAGGTCACACTCGGGTGTCGCGCGCCTGAGAGTCTCACTGATTACATTCTCGGGTTTCACAGGCGCACCGAACATAAGCGAGGCTACACGCGCAACCTCGGCCCGTTGCTCATCAAACGTGCCCGGCCCCGCCAGGGTCGCAGATGTCCCGACGCACTGAAGGTCATGAGCAGCAAAGGCGTCACGGGCCCTTCGGACAAGCATGGCCACATCCGCGCCCTGCCGGCCGCGATAAGTATGAAGCTCGTCCGGAACGAGAAAATGCAAACCCTGTGCGGCCTCCACGTAAATTGGGGCCCCAGTGCGGAAGAAAGCTGTTGCTTCGTCTCCAGCAGCTCCGCGCAGCGGGTAATCTGGCAGTCATGCGAGCCTTGCCCCAGGTGCGGTGCCATGAGTTGCAAGGGGACCAATCGAATCTCTCAAGCCAATCCCGTTGCGCCGAGTCAAACCGTAGCCGGGTTAGAATACGTCCCCAAGCACGAGTGTTTCCGTCCTTTCCCTGCCGGTGGAGACGATCACGGCAGGCGCTCCTACGAGTTCGGACACGCGCGCCAGGTACGACCGGGCGTTTGCTGGGAGGTCGTCGTACGTCGTGACTTTGCACGAGCCTTCGGGCCACCCCGGCAGGTCCTCATAGACCGGCTCGCATTCTGCGAATACGGCCTGGTTTGCAGGGAAGTCCTTCAGAATCCGCCCCTTGTATCTGTACGCGGTACACACCTTGACAGTCGAAAATCCCGACAAGGTATCCAAGTGAGTCACGGCGATGCCGTCGAGGCCGTTCACGCGCGCGGCGTACCGCACGATGACCGCATCAAACCACCCGCACCGCCTGGGCCTCCCCGTGACCGTGCCGTACTCCTGCCCGCGCTGTCTGATCTTGTCGCCCGTCTCGTCCTTGAGCTCGGTAGGCATAGGCCCCATCCCGACCCGACTCGTGTAGGCTTTGGTAACTCCTATTACCTTCGTGATCTTTCTCGGTCCCACGCCCGTGCCGGGCGCGATTCCGCCGGCGGTCGGCGACGACGAGGTCACGTACGGGTAGGTTCCATGATCGACGTCGAGCAGCGTACCTTGCGCGCCTTCGAACAGCACGTTCTGTCCTTTGTCAATGGCTTCGTTCAGTAGTGCCGAGGTGTCGGTGACATGCTCCTTGATACGCTCGGCGTAAGTCTGGCACCACTCCATCAACTCGTCTTTTGCAAAGCCCCTGGCGCCGTATACTTTCTCGATCACCCTGTTCTTAATGGGAAGGACCACATCAAGCCGCGCCGAGAGCGCGTCCCTGTCCACAAGGTCCACGATTCTCACACCCAACCTCGCCACCTTATCGGTGTACGTGGGCCCGATGCCCCTGCCCGTTGCGCCGATGCGAGCGGCGCCCTTCTCTTCTTCCTCCAGCTTTTCAATGAGGATGTGATAGGGCATGATGACGTGGGCTTTTTCGCTTATGCGGAGGCCGCCGAGGTCAACACCCTTTCCTTCGAGGTAGCCCATTTCTTCTACAAGGTAAGCCGGATCAACCACGACCCCGTTTCCGATTACGTTGATCTTGTCTTTGTAGAGGATGCCCGATGGTATCAGTTTAAGCTTGAATACCTCGTCGCCGATCTTCACTGTGTGGCCGGCGTTGTTGCCACCTGAGTACCGCGCAACCACGTGCGCGCGGGCGGCGAGCATGTCAGTGATCTTTCCTTTCCCCTCGTCGCCCCACTGTGCCCCCACGATAGCTACTGCGGGCACAAAGCCCACCTCCTTCTCATACTACTTCGCCTTACGGAAGGCCGCCCCGCAAGCCGCCGCTGCTACACTGCACGGTAGCTACAAGATGGCGTACAGTTACCGCCAGCGTCACGACGTGTCTTACGGGACGAGTCTGGCTTGCGGACTTATGGGACAGAACCCATCGCTCGGTCAACGCTTAAAGCGTCTTTTGTGCGTCAACTCGCTCCTTCTGTTTGTCTCTTCTACTTGCCTGTTCTGTTCCCTTGTTCTGTCCGTCTATTGTGTTTGCCTGTTTTGTTAGTATTTCCCTGCCGCACGCCGGGTATGATACCAAAGCAGAGCCCCGGTGTCAAGGAGCCGCCGGGCGCGAACGGGGACGATTCCGGACGCATCTTGGAGCCAGCACCGCCTGAGGATGATTGAGGCGCTATTGCGCCTTCCGGTAGCGCTCGAGGTTTTCAAAGCGGGTATATTCCTTGTGCCACATGAGTTCAACGGACCCCGTAGGGCCGTTGCGTTGCTTGGCCACAATGATCTCGGCTATGTTTTGCTTCTGCGCTGCCTTGTTGTAGTAGTCTTCGCGGTAAATGAAAGCCACCACGTCCGCCGAGGTCTCGATCTCGCCGCTTTCCTTAAGATGGCTCAGAAGCGGCCGTCGCTCCGAAGCAGTCTCGACTGCCCTGCTGAGCTGGGCAAGCGCAACCACGGGCACTTTCAGCTCTCTTGCAAGTGATTTGAGGGACCGGGTAATCTCCGCGATCTCTTGCTGCCTGCTATCAACCCGCCCGCGGCCCTGGATGAGCTGAAGATAGTCTATGACCACAAGGCCGAGTCCGTACTCCACCTTGAGCCTGCGTGACTTTGCCCTGATTTCGAGAGCGGTAAGCGAGGGGCTGTCATCGATGAATATCGGCGCCTCACTCAGCCTTCCCAGTCCATAAGATAGCCGTTTCCAGTCCTCGTCTACAAGCTGGCCTCTGCGCAGCCTCTGGCCATCCACCTTTGCTTCGGCGGACAGAAGGCGCATGGCCAGTTGCTCCCTGGACATCTCCAGGCTGAAGATGACCACAGGTATCTTCTCACTTATAGCGGCATGTGCCGCTATGTTTAGGGCGAAGCTCGTCTTGCCCATCGAGGGCCTCGCGGCGATGATGATGAGGTCTGACGGCTGCAGGCCGGTGAGCATCGTATCGAGATCCACAAAACCGGTAGGCACGCCGGTGACCCGGCCCTTGTTTTCATACAGTTTTTCGATACGCTCGAAGGTCCCCACGAGGACGGTCTTGATGTCTGCTATCCCTTGCCTACCGCGCTGCTGTGAAAGGGAGAAGATCATCTGCTCGGACTGATCCAGAGCGAGTTCCACGTCTTCAGCGCCTTCGTAGCCCAGGGATACTATGCTGGTGCCTACCCTGACGAGCGCACGGTAAACTGCCTTCTCCTTGACTATCCTCGCATAATACTCTACGTTCGCGGCGGTCGGAACAGTATTTGCCAGCGTTGTTATGTAAGGGATGCCTCCGATCTGATCGAGGCTGCCGCGCCGACGAAGCTGCTCCGTGACAGTCACGAGGTCTATCGGCTCACCCTTATCATACATGTTCACAATGGTCTCAAAGATCACCCTGTGGGCGTCCTTGTAGAAATCCTCAGCCGCAAGGATGTCAATGGCCTTGACTATGGCATCCTTGTCGAGAAGCATAGAGCCGATGGTTGCTTGCTCCGCCTCAATGTTTTGGGGTGGGACCCGCTCAAGTGCGACCGCTGTCTCCATATACGTGCGTTCCCCCTAAGCCCGGGTCGCGTCCTGAAAACTGGCAGATGGGTGCCGATGGAATAACCTGTATATTAATGGGCTGCCTTCTAGCATCTTATACAACAAGCATCTAGTGGCATCACGCACTGCTAATCCCAAGTGGTATTATTCCCACAATTCAAGCCATAACACGGCCCCTCTTTTCGGGCCGCTCTCGCGCAACCAGAAAGGCCTCGGTCACCCGGGGTGCGCGCGACTACCCCGCGTCACATCAGACTGCAAACGTCACTCTGCCGTCTGCAATCGCCCCGCCCTTGCCCCTACCCGATGCTATGTTGGAGGCCGACGGTTCATGGGCGCGCCCTGCGGCGTTCCCCAGGTGCCCCACAGCGTTCCTCAGTGCATCACCCTCAAAGACATGAGGGAACGTTTCTTCGATCTTTTCAACTGCCACAACGTCAATGCCCCGCAGATCCGGAGGCACATCCTTGGCATTCTCGGACGGCACTATGACTTTTTTCATCCCCGCCTGCCTGGCGCCATAGATTTTCTCGAACACGCCGCCGACGCCCTTCACCTTACCCTGGATGGAGATCTCACCGGTCATCGCTACGTCCTGTCTGACCGGACACCCTGTGACCGCGCTCAAGATAGCGACCAGTATCGCGCTCCCTGCGGACGGCCCATCTATCATGCCGCCCCCCACTACGTTCACGTGCACGTCATAGTCCGCCAGATCCTTGCCGGTGACCTTTCGAAACACCGAGGCTGCGTTAAACACTGAATCCTTCGCCATGCTCCCGGCGGTATCGTTGAACCTGATGCTTCCCTTACCAGGCTCGCGAGCAGGAAAGGCTATCGCCTCCATCTCGATGACAGTTCCCACGAAGTCGCTGACGCCGAGCCCGAACACGTGCCCGACTTCCGCCGCATCCTGCGCCTTTACGAGCACGTACGGGGACATGCGCGCGTTGCGTATGACCTCCAGCACATCCCCTTTTGTGACTCGCAGCCTGCGAGGCTTCTCGACTGACCGGTAGAGCGCGAGCCCCATCGCATCTGCAAGGATAGCGGTAGCCTTGCGGCCCTCCACGGTGTAGTCGCTGATTATCTCGGCAACGTCCGGGTCCAGCTTCGCCTTCATCCTCGCCGCCGCGTCTTCCACGATCTTCTTGATGTGCGCACACGTCAGCGGTTCAAAGTATACCTCTGCCGTCCTCGATCTAATAGCCGGGCTTATCGAGGACGGGTCCCTCGTGGTCGCGCCGATCAGGACGAAGTCAGCGGGTGCACCTTCCTCAAAAAGCTTCCTGATGTACTTCGGCACGTGTGAGTCTGATGGATCGTAGTACGATGAATCGAAGTACACGCGTTTGTCCTCGAGCACTTTGAGCAGCTTGTTGAGGAGGATGGGGTCCATTTCGCCTATCTCGTCGATAAACAGCACGCCCCCGTGGGCCTCGGTGACGAGGCCGAGCTTAGGCTCGGGCACGCCGCTCTCGGCGAGGTCCCGCCTTGCCCCCTGGTAGATTGGGTCATGCACGGATCCCAGGAGCGGGTTGGTGACTTCCCTCGGATCCCAACGGAGGGTCGCGCCGTCTACCTCCACGAATTTCGCAGACTTATCGAACGGAGTAAACTTGAGCTTCTTGGCTTCTTCAAGGACCAGCCTCGCAACTGTCGTTTTTCCAACACCCGGCGGGCCGTATAGTATCACGTGTTGAGGGAATGGTGAAGCGAGCTTCGAGACCAGCGCCTGGATAGCGCGATCCTGGCCCACGACCTCCGACAGGCGACGCGGACGCAGCATCTCCAAGGCCGACCTCGTCAGCTTTCTCCTCTCGAGCTTCTCAAGTTCCGCGTATTTCTTGAGCGTCTGAGCGTTGTCGGGAGGCCCGTCATCCTTCAGGACCTGCATTTTGACTTCCCTGACGTATTCCTCGTGTTTCTTGCGCATCCGCTCGGCGATCCGCTTCTCGAGCCTTTCCTCAACCTCCCGCCTGGCAAGGATGTCTGCAACCTCCTCCTCCACCTCTTCAATCATGCCGGGAATGTCCTTGCCTGGTGGGATGTCATCGATGGTCGGGTCCTCAAACACCAGTCGCTGCAGGGCAATCACCCTGTCGCGCAGCGATTCAGATTTTATAAGCTCCAGCGCCTCGAGCTTACCGGCCTTGAGCACTAGCTTATCAGCGCCGTATATGTGCGACAGCACCCCCAGGAGAGCGGCGACCTGCCGCTGGAGCTGGTCTTCAGCGTCCTCCGAGATTCCCGGGTGGGCGCCTAAGCCCTTGAAGAACTTACCTATGATGCCGTTCATCCATTAAAATCCCCTTCCGACGACGGTTGAACCTCGAGCATGATCCGCGCTGTTATCTCAGGATGTAACTTAATCGGGACTGTATACGAGCCTATCGCCTTGATGGGGTCGGGAAGATCGATCTTCTTCCTGTCAACTTCAACCCCCAGGACCTCCTTGATAGCATCTGCCACGTCCTTGCTGGTCACCGACCCGAAGAGCCGGCCGCCCTCGCCGCTCCTCCTACGGATGGTGATCCCGCTGGACGCAAGCTCTTGCGCGATCCTGCGAGCTTGTACAAGTTCTCTATCAGCTTTTCTCTCTATAGCCTGTTTCGCCGCCTTGAGAGCCTTCAGGTTTGAATCGGACGCCTCAACCGCGAGGCCCTTGGGTATCAGGTAGTTTCGGGCGTAGCCGTCAGCAACCTTTATGGTATCTCCCTCGTGACCGAGGTCTTTGACGGATTTTTTCAGGATCACCCTCATGTGCTTCTCCCTCCGCTCTCTAAAGAAAGCTTGCGAAAGTCGAGCCAGGCATCGAATAAACCAACCCACGACAGCACCTGAGGAACAATCGGGTTAAACAGGGCAAATACAACCAGGATTACCCTGACAGCCAGGTTTACGTGATACCGGTCCATAAAGTACCAGCACAACGCCACGCCTTGTACGAGAAACACCAGGCCGAACAGGGAAAGCACGTTCAGGCCGGCCTTCCACGCCAGGGGCACGCCGCGGGCCTGACCTGCGATGGAGAGTATCAGCCCTGCAATGTACCCCCACCCAAACGGCCACGTCACTCGCCATCTTGCAAATGGCGGGATATTATCCAGTTTGTGCCCGAGCTTTCCGAGGACAAGTCGCGCCAGGAGGTAGTTGAACCCGGCCATGCTCACCACCGCCGTCAACAACAAGGCGGGCAGCGTCACCCTAGCAGTCTCAACCACCTGTGACACATAGGCTTGAGCGCGTGTGAGCTCCGCCTCGGGCACGCCGAGGCTCCGATACAACGAGATAGCGGAACTCATCCCTTCCTGCAATGCTTCCTCGAGCTCCGCAAGCTTAAAGCCGCCGACCGCGGCGCCAAGCCCGAACGTGAGAGCCACCGACACGGCAACCGCTGCGCTTGTGAGTAACAAGGTGCGCAGGGGCGTAAAGCGGCTACGAATGCACCACGCCATGGTAATGCCGATTATCCCGACCATCGTGAGCACAGTTACCCCTTGGAGAGGACCTGCAACCATGGTAGTGGCAGCGATGGTCACGAGCGTAGCCCATACTCCCGCTCGCACCCCCCGTCTCACTACGAGCACCACGATGGGCAAGGGGTAAACCAATGCGAATAGCGGCACGTAAGCATCGAGAATGGAGAACATAGTGGCTATCGCAACCAGGAGAGCGCTCTCCACCAGCGTCCTGGTGGCCACGGGACGAGGCATTTTCCTATATCTTCCTCCCAGCAAGGTGTCTCCTCAGCGCGGAGAACTCACCGTACCAAGTCTCAATCTCGTGCCCTTGCTCGATGTTGGCCTTGACTTTCTCCCCGATCTTCGCCTCGAGGGCCAGGTGAGGCAGGCCAAGGCGCTTACCAAGAAGATAGCACCCTATCACCATGTTTGCAAGTGAGTCAGCGATGGCTTCGTCGTTGTTCTTGAGCATGCCTTTGAAGAGGGATGATAGATTGGCGATAAGCTCCGTCTTAAGCCACTCTATGGTCTTAAGGTTGCGGGCGATGTCAGTCCGAGAGATCGTTTCGCGGTCCTTGCCCCCAGCACTTTCCACGACAGGCATAGAGTTTCGCGCCCCCTCCCCGCCCGGCTTTACCGTGTCGTAGGACACTCATCTATTCTCTAGCTTTCCGCCGTTCTCCTTCACACCCGGCCTAAACAATTGCTGCCATAGCCGGTCATGGCCGGT
>JBFMGS010000033.1:2134-9303 GCA_040752635.1 Bacillota bacterium | reverse complement strand
TTGCCCTCATCAAACAAGGGAAACACTTTACTCTGCGGTAAAAGGCATGAGGGCCACAAGACGCGCCCTCTTAATCGCCGTAGTCACCTGGCGCTGGTGCCTTGCGCAGTTACCGGAGATACGGCGCGGAACTATCTTCCCCCGCTCGGTTATGAACCTCCGGAGCTTGCCAGTATCCTTGTAATCTATACAATCTATCTTATCAACACAAAAGCTGCAGACGCGCTTCTTCGTTCTGCGGCCCCTTTCGCGTTTCATGCCAGCCCCTCCTCTTAAGGTTTCCTCTCTGAGATAAGAGGACAACTCCACTAGCTCACTGGTGCATGTCAAAACCGCCAGGCGAAGCACCGGTCACCGACAGCTCTGCGCGGGTCGGGTGCGACTCGTTAGAACGGCACCTCATCAGCAGCGTCGGCGTCGTCCTCGAACCGCTGCCCGGCTCCTTCTTCTATGCCACCCTGGCCACTCTCTTTGCCACGGTCCAGGAACTCCACTCTATCTGCGACGACTTCTGCCACGCGGCGCTTCTGGCCCTCGGCAGTTTCATACGACCGGATCTGCAGGCGTCCCTCCACGCCAACCAGCCTGCCCTTGGCCAGGTAATTAGCGCAGTTCTCAGCCTGCGCGCGCCAGACCACGACGTCTATGAAGTCGGCGTCCCTCTCGCCTTGTTGGTTCGTGTAGGGACGGTTGACCACGACTGTGAACCTGGCGACAGCAACGCCGTTCTGGGTATACCGAAGCTCTGGTTGCTGCGCGAGCCTTCCGACAAGCAGGACCTTGTTCATGGTCGAACACCACCCGTCCCCCGGGTTGCACTCGCGCCCGGGGCAGAACTCACTCGCCCTTCCTGATCACAAGATGTCTTATCACCTCATCGGTGATCTTGAAGACCCGTTCCAGTTCTCTCGCAACGGCGGCCTCTGCCGAGAAATCCATGACTACATACACACCTTCCATGTAGCCTGCAATCTCGTATGCGAGCCGACGTTTGCCCCACCTGTCGATGTTTGTGATCGTGCCACCGCCGCCTGTCACGAGACCCTGGAATTTCGTGATGGTCGCGTCGATGGCTTCGTCCTCCAGGTCGGGCTTGATAATGAACATAGCCTCATAATCTCGCATCTCGCTCACCTCCCTCCGGACTTGCGGCCCCACGCGTTCCGCGTGGAGCAGGGATGACATCGCGGCCTTCTTCGGACAACCGCCGCGCCCATATTATAGCATCGGCATCCTGGCAAGGCAATCATACAAAAGGATGATTGAGTTGTGTTTATCGAGCCGGTTCGCTGAACCGGAAAAGGATGACGTCGCCGTCCTGGACTACATAGTCGCGCCCTTCCACCCGCACGGCACCTCTATCTCTTGCCTCGGCAAAGGACCCCACTGCCATGAGATCGTCGTAGTGGATTACCTCAGCTCTAATGAACCCGCGCTCCATGTCAGAGTGGATTCTTCCAGCAGCTTCAGGGGCGGTGGCGCCGCGCCGCAGCGCCCAGGCCCTGGTCTCGGGCCCTTTGGTCGTGTAAAAGGTTATGAGGTTGAGCACCCGGTACGCAGCAAGGACAATGTTGTCGAGGCCGGAAGACCCCATCCCAAGTTCGCGCAAGTACTCCGCGGCCTCGGCGCGGTCAAGCTCGCTGAGTTCCGACTCGATCCTCGCGGACACCACAACGACTGCTCCTGGATCCGCAGATTCCAACGCCCACGCACGCAGGGCACGCACGAGCCCCCCGGTGTCGCCGGGGTCGCCCTCTCCAATGTTGGCAACGTAGATGACGGGTTTCAGCGTGAGCAGGAAGAGGTCGTGCAGGCGTTGCCGCTCTTCACCAGAAGTGATAACTTGCCGGGCCGGCCTTCCTTTTTCCAGGCCACCCTTTATCTTGTCGAGCAGCGCGGCTTCCTCCGCGTACTGCTTATTGCCGCCCTTCTGCATTCTGGCGGCCTTCTCCCGGCGTTTCTCCACAGTTTCGAGGTCGGCCAGAATGAGCTCAAGCTCAACCGTCTCCGCGTCGCGGACAGGATCGAGCCCGCCCGACACGTGAGGAACCTCATCATCTTCAAAGCACCGGACAACGTGAGCAATGGCGTCAACTTCCCGGATATGTCCTAAGAAGCGGTTACCGAGCCCTTCTCCTCGGCTTGCCCCTTTTACAAGGCCCGCGATGTCCACAAACTCGATAGCAGCCGGCGTGACCTTCTCTGGCTTAGTGATCCGGGCAATGTCGGCAAGCCGCCGGTCAGGCACCTCGACTACTCCAACGTTGGGGTCTATCGTCGTGAACGGATAGCTTGCCACCTGCGCCCGTGCGCGGGTGAGAGCGTTGAAAAGCGTGGACTTCCCTGCGTTAGGCAGCCCGACGATACCGACGCGGACCATCACTCCTTACCTCCCGGGCGCGACACCACCTGTCTTACGCTCTTCTCAAACTTCAGCCTGCTGAGCATCACGATGTGCCCGCAGCCCAAGCACTTGATCTTAAAGTCCGCGCCTACACGCGTGACTTCCCATTCAAAGGAGCCACAAGGGTGCTGTTTCTTTAGCCGGACGATATCCCCCAGATAGAACTTCAAGGTCTGCGCTCCTCCCACCTGCGTGCTTATGCGTTCACCAGATGGCACCGCCTGCCCATACCTTCACCAGGCGTCGCCTGCTGATGTTTTCATCAAGTATCGCCGAGGCGTCGCCGATTCCACGAGCGTCCCGGGTCCTGCCTCGTCAGCTTCCCTGTCGGGCTTCCAGATGGTTATCCAGGATGACCTGCATGTGCGGGTAAGGGATCGCAATACCCTCGCGATCTAACACATCCTTGACTCTCTTCTTGAGTTCACGCTCCACACGCCACTGCTCCATCGCCTTCGTTTTCGCGATGATGAGCAGTTCGACTCCGGACTCGGAGAGAGCGTTTACTCCAAGCACCGTGGGACCCTCCACGATGCCGGCTATCTCCTCTCTGGCTTTCTCAAAATCGCGCGCCAACGCCTCGATGGCCCGGTCGATGTCGGCCTCATAGCCCACGGCGACGCTGAACATGACCCTCATCGCGCTGCCCATATGGTTTGTAACCTTCGATATCTGTCCGTTGGGGATAACGTGCAGTTCCCCACCAAACCCTCTTACGTGGGTGACACGCAAACCTATCGCCTCAACGATACCCGATACATCGCCAATCGCAACATAGTCCCCTACGGCGAACTGATCTTCAAAGAGAATGAAGAACCCGTTGATGATGTCGCGGACAAGGTTCTGGGCACCGAAGCCGATGGCAATGCCTGCAAGCCCCGCGCCGGCGAGAAGGCTCGCGGTATTGACGCCTAGCTCGCTGAGGATCGAGATCCCCGCAAATACGTATATTACGTAGCGCGTGACACTCTTGAGGAGGGACCGCAACGTCCTGGCCTTTCGGTCGTCGATGAGTTTTCGGTCCTCAGAAGCCCGTTGGGCTATGAGGCGGTCGATGAGCGCATTGCTGGCTTTGACGAGGAGGAAGGCAACCAGCAGTATGAGTAAAATGCGCAGAAGGGTCCCGCCGACGCCGAGCGCCATGTCGAGGAGCCTTTCGACAGGCACCTTGCCGGTAAACGCTCCAGTGAGGGTTTCGATAATATTGGGCACGCTTAGCTCCCTCCGGTACATGAGTGTTTCGTTGATTCCAGGAAGTCCACACTACGTTCTAGTATATGAAGTGCGCGTCAGGCTGCCGGTAAGTAACTGCATCTCAAACGTCCCCGGACAAGTACCGGCAACCCTTCGGCAAAAGGACAGGCACTTCTTTGTACTGATTTGGGTTGTTCGTGCTTATACGTTCTTCGTCAGTGGCATCATGAGATCCTCCCAATCCCGTCCGACAAATCTCAGCCGCATCCCCTCCCTTCTCAGGCGGGGATGCGGTGAGAAGAGAAACGAAAATCCCCGTCCGGGCGGGCGGGGAACGTGCAGCAAGACTTGCATATGTACGCGATGCGCGGCGGAGACCGTCCTACGTGGAGTCTATCTTAAGGTGGTCGGGATGAACATATCCACGAGCCCAATGATAAACGCCGCTATCAGGGCACCCAGAACCGTCACGCGCATTGCCGGGACGACGAACTGCGAGACATAGATGACCGCAGCCGATACCAGGAACCCAACGACGCCCCGGCCGAACGGGGAAACGTTCCTCCCCACTGCAGCCTCAATGAGGTAACCGATGCCTGTTATGACCGCAGCCGCGATCAAGGCATTCACGAAATTCAGGGTGCTGAAGCCCGGCACGATGAGCCCGATGAACATGAGCACCAGAGCCGATACGATGAACCTTACAATGTGGCGCACCCAATCGCTCACTTGCTTTCACTCCCTACGCTCAAATTGCTTTAGCGCGACGCTACCCATATAGTAACCAGAACCTAGCGCAATATACATCTAACGGGGGCAAACCGTCTTCAAGTAACCAGATCTTCCACGCGACGGCGTATTTCGTCCCGGACCCGCCTGAAGGTGTCGAGGACCTGGTCCTGAGTGCCGGTGGCTTTCGCTGGATCTTCGAGCGGCCAGTGGATCCGCGTGACGTGCGGAGGAGTGACCGGGCATTTTTCGTCCGCATCGCCGCAGAGCGTGATGACCATATCCACCTCATCAAGCAGCCGCGGATCTATGCCTTTTGATGTTTGCTTCGATATGTCGATGCCGACTTCCCTCATAGCTTCGAGGGCCCTTGGATTCACACCTTGAGGGTCGAGACCGGCGCTATAAGCCTCCCACTTTCCGCCCCCAAGTGCGCGGAGAAACCCTTCAGCCATCTGGCTTCGGCAGGAGTTGCCGGTGCATAGGAAAAGGACCTTCGTTTTCAACACAATCACTTCCTCAGGCCATTGCGAGGATCCTCTGTGGAAACCGGCTCTCGGTTGGGACCCGCAAGGATGATGACGAGGTCCATGACGTTCGTCCGAGTGGGACCTGTCATGACCAGGCCGCCCAGGGTCTTGAAGAAACGGTATGAGTCGTTGTTTGCAAGGTAACTGCGGGCGGACAGCCCAACCTGTCGCGCCCTCGAGAGCGTGTTTCCATCGACGATCGCGCCGGCGGCGTCGGTCGGTCCGTCAGTCCCGTCGGTTCCAGCCGCCAGGAGGACCATCTCATCCAGGCCGTCGAGGTCGATAGCAGCCGCCAGGGCAAGTTCCTGGCTGCGACCACCGGCGCCGTTGCCCCTCAGGGTCACCGTTGTTTCGCCACCCGCCACTACGCACGCAGGCCTGTCAATTGGGCGGCCGCTCGCGCAGATCTCGCGTGCGATGGCTGCAAAAACGCGCCCGACCTCCCTTGCTTCTCCTTGAACGAACGATGAAAGCACCAGCGGCCGGTAGCCCCTTGCGGCAGCCTCGCGCGCAGCCGTTTCCACGGCAATCGCGTTGCTGGCAACGATGACATTGGCCACGTTTGTAAAAGCCGGATCGCCGGGTTTTGGAGTCTCAGGCGCATCACCTCTTGCGCCCGCCTCGAGATAAAGGAGCACAGGCCCGGGAACACGGTCCACCACGTCGTATCTTTTGAGAACTTCCAGCGCCTCTGCAAACGTGCTCGTGTCGGGCACAGTCGGTCCTGACGCGATGACATCAAGGTCGTCACCGATGACATCAGACAGTATAAGCGAGATAACCTGGGCCGGTGCGGCGGCGCGTGCAAGCCCGCCACCCTTTATGAGAGAAATGTGTTTCCTGACAGCGTTTATCTCGTGGATCGTGGCACCGCAGGCAAGGAGGACTTGCGTGGTCTCTTGTTTAGCCGAAAGGCTGATGCCGGGGCACGGAAGAGGCAGAAGGCTCGACCCTCCACCGGAAACAAGACATAGCACCAGATCATCCTTTCCCGCGGTCCTCACAAGATCCAGGATCTCCAGGGCGCCTTCGAGGCCAGCCTGGTCGGGTACCGGGTGGCCGGCCTCCCTGAGACGTACCATACGGAGGGCATCGGTATGACCGTACTTGACGTTGACAAGCCCGGCGCTCACCCGGTCGCCTAATATCTCCTCCACTGCCAGGGCCATCCGGCCGCTCGCTTTCCCCGCGCCGACCACGAGAACGCGCTGGATCTTTCGCAGATCATATGTCCTTCCACCTACCCGAAGGAGGTCCCGGTCCCTGGAAAGATGGGTCTTCACCGCAACGTACGGGTCAACTGCCTCCAGCGCGCGTCGGAAGATCTCACGCGCATCAGATTGCAGTCGTTCTAGGCGATCATCTAACTCAACCTGGGACATCGCCACAGACTCCTTTCTCCGTAGTTCGCCTGCCGTCCGATCGTCCAGTCTGGGGATGCATATTTCCGGGAAATAAGGTCCTCAGCAAGACTGAGTTCCCCGGGAGAGAGTTCCGCCTCTACCAGGACTATAGGCGCGATATGCGATCTCATCCCTGAAACGATGGCCTCTTCTACTTCTGCAAAGCTCACAGGACGTCCCAGGATCTCCGAAATCGAAGTGGCGTGGGCGGAAAGGTGCGAGATTGCTGACGCTCTCTCCTCCTCGGACTCGAACTTGAGCAGCGCACATAACTTCGCAGCATCGAGCTGGATCAAGACCGATCCGTGCTGCAAGAATACCCCCATCAGTCGGGCCTGTGCGCTGCCCACGAGCTTCCTCCCTTTAGAGGTCACTTCATACCAGGATGGAGAGTCGAAGCAGGCACCTGATTGACCGGCCCGGTAGTGCCCGGCGCCCTCGGTGGCCCCAGTCTCCCTTATATCACCCATGGCGGCGGCTTCACGGCCCGAGATCTCGCAGTCAACCCCCAGGAGCTTGAGCCCCTTCATGATGCCCTCAGTAGCCAGTCTGTATGACTCGCGAAGCCCCGCGGGAAGCGCGGGGTCACCCTCGCCCACAATCAGACTGTAAGTCACCTCGAGATCATGGAGCACGGCCCGGCCGCCTGTGGGACGACGCACCACGTCAACTCCCAACCTCGCGCAAGCTCCGGCGGCAACGTTCGCCTCAAACGACTGCAGGCGCCCGAGAGACAGCGCAGGTGGGCTCCAGCCGTACAGTCTGAAGGTAGGTGGTGAGGCGCCTCTCGCAACGTGAGCCATCACCGCCTCGTCCACCGCCATATTCCAGGCGCCCGTGTTATATCCCGTCCGAAGCAGCCTCCATTGCATGGTTCCCGCTCTCCTGTCCCGACCCGAGTCCCTTTCT
>JBFMGS010000033.1:0-2034 GCA_040752635.1 Bacillota bacterium | reverse complement strand
GAGTGGGAACCCGGCATGCAACACCGGCAACCCCTACCGCCGTCTGGAGAAGCTGTGTAGATTTGTGACGCCATACTTAGTTCATTTAGCGCTCTCCCCGAAGCCCGCTTCGACGACAGCACAACGGATCTCAGCGGCGGTCAGGGGGCGCGGGTAGTTGTACATGGTCCCGCCTGGCCGCTCATTGTAGTAAGGCCTGTTGCAGCCAGGGCAGCCCGACGTCTGGAAGGGTTCGCCGGTGCCTGCGATTTCCAGCAGCTTGTCGCAGTCAAGCCCAAAGTCACGGATGCGCCCCTCCCTATAGTCGAAGTTCGACGCTCTGGCAAGCCCGTTCGCAATTACATACCTTGCTATCTGCACACGGCGGTATGCGCCTATCCCGGGTTGGGGGACGTTCTCCATCGGGGTCCCCTTGACTGGTGTAAACGCGAAGAGGCCAACGGCTATCCCCTGATCAGCCAGGCGTTGTATAGCTTCGACAGCGTCTTTCTCGGTCTCGCCGAGCCCAACTATAATGTGCGAGCTGATCCTTCCGGGGAAGCTGCGGGCAGCCCCCTCGAGCAACGCCATCGCGGCTTCCCACGATCCCGACTTGGTTTTGGCATAAACCGAGGGAGTTGCCCCGTCAAGGGGAATACTCATTCTATCCGCTCCGCGTGAGAATACGTCCTCCACTTCGGCGAAGGACGACGGGCGGTGGGACACGGAGATAGCAAACCGGGTCCGCCCGCTGCGACGGATCTCTGACAGGCGGGACACGATGCTAGCAAGCGTCTTGCGGGCATGCGGATTTTCCGTGACCTGCACGCAGACCCGAACAAGTCTGCCGCCAGGTGGGGCATGGTCTTTCGGGTATTCGGGGGGCTCGCCGGACTCAGCTCGCACGAGAACTGGGTTGATAATCTTACTCGATCGCAAATCCGGGCCTAGCTCTGCTGCCGGCCGCAAGGGCAGGCCCGACTGCCGGTCGCCATAAGCCGCCAGCGCAGAGAGCACATCGTCAAGCGGAAACTCAGGCCAGCTAACCCGGGAGAGCAGGTCCCTAGACGAGACACTCGACCTTGCCTGCGGACAGAAAGCGCAGGTTGACAGGCAGCCTCCGTCGGTAAGAAGGTAGGCCGTGGTTGGAGGAACGTCGAGCCGCGCGTCGATCAGGCCGAGTACTGCGGCAGTTCCAATGGACACTCTGAGCTTCTCCTGACCTGCGGCAACGTCGGCAGGCCCGGTCCCCCAGGAGTTGTGAGAACCCGTCAAAATGCGCAGCACTCCTCTCTCCATGTTGCCTCGAGGCCAAGTGCTTTCGCTGCTTCCCTCGCCCGGCGAGATGGCGAGACTATCCTGTTAACGCCTGCTCGTAATGCCAGACTATCGAGAGCGTCGCGGTAACCATCCCTCGGGCGCACACACCCGAGATAAAGCGGCGTAGTCGGAAACATTACCCTCGCTGCGGCGATGATGCGCGCCGCCTCCTCAGGCTCGGGTGGGCTGCAGGCTGCGTAGCGTGTGCCCGGTGTCGGTGTGAAGACTATGAATATGATAGCGTCAGCCCCGGAATGGACGAGAGCTCGGAGCGCGCCCATCTCGCCCGATACCCGTCCGCCGCGTATGCCGATGCAGATATGAGGCACAACCCGGACATGGCGACGTAGCATCTCGTAGGTGGCCAGGAACTGCTCCCCCGGCACATCGAGCCCGTAAACGTCGCGGATGGTGGCATCGTCAACTACAAGATCGAAGGATACGACGGGAGAAAAAGGAGCGATTCCGGCAACGTCCTCCTCGCTTACGAGGCCAAGGTGAAGGTTCAGCGGCCATCGCGATGCAAGCTCCGCCACAATGCCCAGGTGATCCGTCACCGGCACCCGGCCGCGCGGATCGCACCCTCCACTCACAAGGCAACTCCTCACATTCTCCGCATCAAGCTCGCGCCACCGGTGAACGGGAAGCATATGCTCGAGGTATCGACCCCCGCAATGGGCGCACGCGAGGGAGCACGCTTTCCCGGTTACGCTCAGGACGGCGGTGCGGACGGGG
>JBFMGS010000032.1:24310-26581 GCA_040752635.1 Bacillota bacterium | reverse complement strand
TATCGCACGCGCTCCGTCGAAGAGAACCTGGACCTGTTCCAGCGGATGCGGGCGGGGGAGTTCCCGGATGGCTCCCGCGTCCTGCGGGCGAAGATCGATATGGCGTCCCCCAACCTCAATATGCGCGACCCCGTCCTCTACCGAATCCTCCGGGCGACGCACCACCGGACGGGTGACAAGTGGTGCATTTATCCCATGTACGATTTTGCTCACCCGCTCTCGGATGCGATCGAAGGGATCACCCATTCCATCTGCACGCTGGAGTTTGAGGATCACCGCCCCTTGTATGAGTGGTTCATTGACAACCTGGACGTGCCGTGCCGACCGCGGCAAATCGAGTTCGCCCGCCTCAATCTCAGCTATACCGTGATGAGCAAGAGAAAACTCCTGGAGCTGGTAAGAAAGGGCGTCGTCGCCGGCTGGGACGATCCCCGGATGCCCACCATTTCAGGCTTGCGAAGACGCGGCTACACGCCGGAGTCCATCAGGAATTTCTGCGAGCGCATTGGCGTGGCCAAGGCCAACAGCGTTGTCGATATCGCCCTGCTCGAGCACTGTGTCCGGGAAGACCTGAACCTGCGAGCGCCGCGGGTCATGGCCGTGCTTCGTCCCCTCCGGGTGGTCGTAGACAACTACCCCGAAGACCGAGTGGAGTGGGTGGAAGCGGTGAACAACCCTGAGGACCCGTCCGCGGGGACGCGAAAAGTACCTTTCTCCCGGGTGCTCTACATCGAGCAGGACGACTTCAGGGAGGACCCGCCGGTGAAGTTCTACCGCCTCGCCCCCGGGCGCGAAGTGCGGCTGCGGTACGCGTATTTCATCAAGTGCACTGGAGTGGTCAAAGACGAGAAAACCGGCGAAGTGATCGAGCTCCATTGCACCTACGACCCGGACACGCTGGGAGGTTCGTCCCCCGACGGGCGGCGGGTCAAGGCCACCTTGCACTGGGTTTCGGCCGCCCATGCGCTCGGGGCCGAAGTGCGCCTGTACGATCGCCTCTTCACCAAAGAGGACCCGGGCGCGGAAGAGGACTTTATGGCCTGCGTGAATCCAAACTCGCTGGAGACGCTGACGGCATGCCGGGTCGAGCCATCCCTGGCGGGCGCGGCGCCGGGAACGAGATACCAGTTCGAAAGGCTCGGCTACTTCTGCGTTGACCCCGACTCGTTCCAGGGCCGGCTGGTGTTCAACCGGACGGTGGGCCTGCGAGACGAGTGGGCCAAGATCGAGAAGGCGCAGGGCGGGAAGACTGACAGCAGGTGATGCCTGTCTTCTAAGTAAGCTGAAGTGGGCTGAAAGCAGGGTGCGAAGAGGGGTTGACGAGAAGGTCCCGGTATGCTAGAATTCCAACGTGGGCGGTAGCCTCGGTGCATGATGCAGGCTTGCTGTTCCGAAGTGAATAGAGAACGCGGTGGGGAGTTGTGTAAGGGTAGCACGACAGACTCTGGATCTGTTTGTGGGGGTTCGAATCCTCCCTCCCCAGCCAGTTTAGCCAGTTGTGGCCCCGTCGTCTAGTGGCCTAGGACACCGCCCTCTCAAGGCGGTGACACGGATTCGAATTCCGTCGGGGCCACCATTTTTGTGTACTCCCTGCTAAAAGCCGCTCTTTCTTCCCCGCGAAACGTGTTGGGCTTGATTCCACAGGAGGAAGAGTTGGGGAGTGGAACACTAGGCCAGAAATGCCGCGACCACCCCGACGAGGAATATGCCGTCGTAAACCCCGGCCCCGCCGATGCTTGTGACCTGGGCTCCCAGACCGCGGATCTTGGCAAGATTGAGGAGGTCAGCCCCGATGAGCGTTCCGAGAGAACCTGCTATGTATGCAACGGGGGCTGCGAAGTCTCCCGCCAGGAGCAGGGCGGCTCCCGCAGCCACGAGGGGCGGGATGAATGCGGGCAATGCTATGCCGACGCCCGGCACCACGCGAGCTACGGCCTTTGCCACCCATGCTACGGCCACGGTTGCCATGACCGCAGGTAAGAGTGGCGTCCTTTGCAGGAGATAGAACGCAAACACTGCGGGTACCACCGCCCCGCCAAAGTTGACAGCGATAACCTGCTCGCGAACCCGCGGCGGGTAGTAGAAGAGGAATGGAAGGAACATGCGTGGCCTCTCTTCCACGATGATGCGCTGCCGGAACAGCGGAATGTTCACGACGCTCCCCAAGAGAGACAGGGCGAAAAGCAACATGGCGCCCTGAGGCGTGAGGCCGAGCTTGGTGAAGGATATTGCCGCGACGTTGAAGTAAAAGAGGAACACGAGTGCAGGAAG
>JBFMGS010000032.1:0-24210 GCA_040752635.1 Bacillota bacterium | reverse complement strand
GCGGAGAGCCAGCGAGGATCGTTGGGTGCCGCTTTAGACGATCTCGACGCCCCAGTTGAGGCCGGCATTGTTATCCCAGTGATCTGCGCCGTCCTTAAAGCAGAAGTTGAACGTCTTGTCTCCCTCGATCATCACATCGGTCGACCAGGTTAAATCGTCTATCTTTGTCATCGGGGTGATTCTCGCATTCTGCCAGTTGTCGCCATACCCGGAGTACAGGTAAACGGCATCGGCTCCAGACGCAGATAGAAGGCCCCTGTACATGATGGTCCCCTTTTTCTTGCTGGAGAGCGGGACCGGGTCAACTGCAACTCTCCTGTCGATGAACAGGTCACGCATGGCCTTTTTCGGCATATGCCACCACTTCCCTTCGGTTCTGTATGTCAATATTATTATCTTGTGTTTAGCTCCGTTTATGTGCACATCCGTCCGGAACGTCGGTGGGGTACATTATCTCATTGCACGAACTCTAGAGCTTCCAGTGAGAAGTATTCACGTGGGCCTACCAGGGCAGCATACGACCGTAACTGTGGAGTTCTTTCGTCCCGTAGAAAGACGGGTGAAGGAAAAACCTGCATCAGAGAGAACTTACTACCTGTTCACCTTTCCATGTGTGAACTCTGGTCGGATCGGATGCTCTTATGAACCAGCATGGAGTCTTGCAGGGGGGATAAAAATGGCGGTGGTAGCCGAGGATTTGAGACAGGCGGCTCGCATTGCGCTCACGCAGTGCATGGGGGTGTCTTCTGGGGAAAGCGTGCTGGTCATCACTGATGAGAAGCTTCGAGAGATAGGTTATGCGCTGTGGGAAGAAGCCAGGCGCCTTGGCGCGGAAGCGATGATCATCGAGATGATCGAGAGGGCGCGCAGCGGCGAGGAGCCGCCGCCGGCCGTTGCAGCCATCATGAAAGAGGTTAACGTTGTCCTTGCGCCTACAAGCAAGTCGCTTTCTCACACCGCCGCGAGGCGGCAAGCAAACGCTGCGGGGGCGCGAATCGCCACCTTGCCGGGCATCACGCGTGACGCAATGGTCCGCACACTTTCGGCCGACTATTCGCGGGTTTCCGAGACAAGCAAGCAAGTCGCTGCGATTCTCTCGTCGGGCAGAATCGCGCATGTTACCAGCCCTTCGGGGACGGACATCACCATGTCGTTGGAAGGCCGGGAGGGCCATCCGGACACAGGGATATACCATCTTGCGGGCGACTTCGGAAACCTTCCAGCAGGGGAAGCCTATATCGCGCCGGTTGAAGGGACTTCAAACGGGGTCATCGTCGTGGACGGCGCGATGGCGGGCGTAGGGGTGTTGGAGGATTACATCCGTATGAAGGTCGAATCGGGCTTTGTCGTAGAAATATCGGGCGGGCAAGCTGCGGCGGCGCTTGAGTGCTCCATAGGCCGCCTTGGCAAGCCCGCCAGGAACATCGCCGAGCTTGGCGTCGGAACCAACGACCGGGCGATGATCACCGGCGAGGTTTTGGAGGATGAAAAGGTTCTGGGGACGGTTCACATTGCAATAGGAAATAACGTGAGCTTCGGCGGGAACGTGGATGTGCCGAGCCATCTTGACGGGATCGTGCTGAAACCCACGCTCGTTGTGGACGATACAGTCGTCATCGAGAACGGTGTGCTCAAAGTGAGATAAAGGGTGGCGGTCGTTGTGGAAGCAGAGGAGTATCGCAAGCGGGCCGAAGGTTTCTTGCGGGAACTCAATGAAGAGTTCTACAGGAACGGCGCGGGGCTCAAGGACTCCCTGGATGTATCGTCCGTGTTTGAAAAGTACAGCGACCTTTTCGAGAAGGACCAGGTGATGTTGCTGCTAGGAGCCGCGCGCGAGTCGCGTTTCGTTGCACGCGAAATGCCACCGCAGAGACCGGGGCCGTCCGGCCTGATGGAGGCTACGGAGGAGGAGAAACGGGCGCGGTATCTCGCCTGGTTCGCTGCAGACGGGTTCCTAGACATGGCCACAAAGGAGCTCACCGATGCTGTTGCGTCCGGCGAGACGCAGGCGCAAGTGGAGTTCGAAGGCAAGATGATTCCTTTTCGCGCATCCCAGGTGGTTCTCGCAAACGAGCCAAGCCCCCGAGCGAGGGCCGCGCTTGAAACCGCCAGGCAACAGGTAACCCGAAAGAATAACCCCAAACGCGCGGAACGCATGGAAATGCTCCACACTCTTGTGGGCGAACTCGGGTACCCCGATTACAGGTCGTTTTGCGCCGAAACGAGAGGGATCGACCTGGAAAGCTTGTCCGCGAGGATGCAGGGGTTTCTCGATGATACAGAAGGCCTCTACACGCGGGCCATGGAGAAGGCTGCCAGCTCCATCCTGGGCATGCGCCTCAGGGATGTCAGCCGTCACGACCTCGGGTTCTTGTTCAGAGGCATCGAGTTCGACGACATGTTTGCGGGGGACAGGGTGGTGACTACCCTCGAATCCACCGTGGCTGCGATGGGGCTTGCCCACGAGGGCTATCCGAACATACATATAGACGCCGAGGCCCGCGAGCGCAAGTCCCCGAGGGCGTTCTGTGCGACGCTAGATATCCCCGGCAAAATAGTGCTTGTCACCATGCCGCACGGCGGGCACGACGACTACCACAGCATTCTCCACGAGGCGGGGCACGCCTGGCATTTCGGCAGCGTGCTCCCTGACCGGGCCTTCGAGTACAGGTGGCTGGGCGACAACTCCGTAACCGAGACTTACGCCTTCCTCTTTCAATACCTCGCTGCCGACGAGAACTGGCTTCTCGAGTACGTACGTGGGCCGCACGTAGATGAGTACCGTAGATTCGCTGCGATGCGTAAGCTCTTCATGTTGCGGCGTAGTGCCGCCAAGCTTCTCTACGAACTTCGCCTTCATGGGGGCAAGCCGCTTGCTGACATGCCGCAGGAGTATGCAGGCTTACTGACTGATGCTCTCAAGGTACGTTATCCGGAAAGCTATTACCTCGCTGACGTTGACGATGGCTTCTATGTTGCTCAATACCTGAGAGCGTGGATATTCGAAGCCCAGTTGCGGTCCTTCTTTACACAGCGTTTCGGTGAGCGCTGGTATGCGTACCCTGAGGCGGGCCAGGCTCTCCGTGAACTCTTCGTGGAGGGACAGAGGTTCAGCGTTGAAGAGCTTGCCCAGAAGCTCGGCATGCCCGGGCTGGATCTCAACGTGGTTTCGCAGGAACTTGCTGATAACTTGAAGGCGTGATGCGCACACTCAAGGATGAGGATGGTGATATGAATGGCATCAAAACCGCCTTCAAGGGTGCCGCGGCGGCCGGCGAGAACGTGGAAAAGGCCCCCCAAGAAGATGCTGGACATCGATGAGAAAGACTTCCTCGAGATGATCATGGCGGAGGTCAACGAAGACGAGGCGGCGGAGGTACTTGGCGGGCCGGAACAGAACCTCTGGAGTAGACCCGAGGACGAGGGCGAAGACTCAAAACCCGAGTGATAGGGGCATATCCCGGACCCAGGGAGAATATCAATACAGCGGGCGGTTACGTCTTGACACGGAGCGGCCAGTCCCGACGCGCATCCGCCCGTTATTCTTCACGCATCGGGAGCTGTAGAGCTATGGACGAGATCTCCCCGGGCCCGCTTGATAGAAGAGTGGTGGACCTTCTCAACCGGCGCGCCGTCACCGCGATCCTGGCGACCGTCGATGAGGCGGGGGGGCCGTGGACGACTCCGGTGAACAGCATCACGTCGGTTTCTGAGAGGACCATCAGGATGGCGCTTGAACGACGCGGCAGCGCTCTTGCAAACATCCAGCGATACAACCGGGTGATGATTGCCATACTCGACGAGGGAGACATCGCCGTGGGCATCGCCGGGCACGCGCGTGTTATCAAGCAGATAATGGATACTAACCCGCTTACGGCCATGGTGGAGGTGGAGGTGGACGGGGTGAAGGACGACACCTGGCCGGATCTTGTGGTGTGCCAGGGGATACGCACCAGACACAAGCACGAGAATGTGACCCTCTTCTCCAGGAACATGTTCCTGGAACTAAAGTCCTGACAAGGAGCTCTCCCGCGACTCTCCCGCGACAGGAACTTGCCGAACGGTCCAGAACTGATATAATGTGATGAGGTTGATCCCCGGGTGAAAGGGGAGGGTCGCGTGGGTAAGTTCGCCCACCTGCACTTGCACACCCAGTACTCGCTGCTCGATGGCGCCTGCAAGTTGCCCGACCTTATGGCGAGGGCGCAAGAACTCGGGATGGGCGCGTGTGCCATGACGGATCACGGCGTGCTTTACGGTGCCATCGAGTTCTTCAAAGCCGCGGAAAAACATGGCATCAAGCCCATCCTGGGCTGCGAAGTCTATGTGGCGAAGAGGACCAGGCACGATCGGGTCCCTCACGTAGACGACGACCAGTACCACCTGGTGCTCCTGGCAAAGGACGAGGTCGGGTACAGGAACATCGTGAAGCTGTCGAGCATAGGGTTCGTGGAAGGGTTCTATTACAAGCCCCGCGTTGACCTGGAGGTGCTCGAACGGTACCGGGAAGGCCTCATCGTTCTCTCGGGGTGTCTTGCGGGCGAGATCCCTTCCCTTCTGTTACAAGGCGACTACGAGGGGGCAAAGCGCAAGGCCGCACAGTACCGCGACATATACGGGCCCGACAACTTCTACCTTGAGCTTCAGAGCAATGGCATCGCCGAGCAGGACCGCGTCAACGCCGGTCTTGTGGACCTGTCGCGAGATCTCGGCATTCGCCTCGTCGCTACCAACGACGTCCACTACATCCGGCGCGAGGACTACCGAATGCACGACGTGTTGCTCTGCATCCAGACAGGGAAGACCGTTGACGATAAGGACAGGTTACGCTTCCAGACGGAAGAGTTCTATCTCAAGTCCCCCGAGGAGATGCAGTCTGCCTTCAGACACCTCCCGGAAGCCGTCGAGAACACCCTCGCTATCGCAGAGCGCTGCAATTTCAAGTTTGCGTTTGGGAGATCCGCCATGCCTCACTTCGAGGTCCCCGAGGGCTATACCCAGGAAACGTATTTGAGGCACCTCTGCGAGGAGGGTCTCAAGAAGAGGTACGGCGAGGTGACTCGGGCCCTGGCGGACCGGCTGCGCTACGAGCTCGACGTCATAGTCAGCATGGGGTACGCCGGGTACTTCCTCATCGTTTGGGATTTCATCAGGTTTGCCAGAGAAAAGGGGATTTACGTGGGGCCGGGGCGCGGGTCGGCACCGGGCAGCCTGGTGTCATATGCTCTCGGCATCACGAGCATAGATCCTATCAAGTACGGGCTGATCTTTGAAAGATTCCTCAACCCCGAGCGCGTGACGATGCCCGATATAGATATAGACTTCTGCTTCGAACGGCGCGGGGAGGTGATCGACTACGTTACTCAGAAGTACGGCGCCGACAGGGTCGCTCAAATAATCACCTTCGGTACGATGGCTGCGAGGGCGGCGATACGGGATGTCGGCCGTGCTCTCAACTTTCCGTACAACGAGGTAGATAAGATAGCGAAGCTCGTCCCGATGGAGCTGGGCACCACCATTGACAGGGCTCTTTCAACGTCCCCTGAGCTTAAGGCCGCCTACGACCAGGACGAGAAAGTTAGAAACCTCATTGACATGGCGCGGGCAGTCGAAGGGATGCCGAGGCATGCGTCCGTCCACGCGGCGGGAGTCGTGATCTCGAAAGAGCCGCTGGTGGAGCACGTTCCCCTGCACAGGACAAACGACGACGCCGTCACGACCCAGTTTGCCATGGAAGACTTAGAGCAGCTCGGCGTCCTCAAAATGGATTTTCTGGGCCTGCGCACGCTCACCGTCATCGGGCGGGCCGTGGAGATCATCCGGCGTACTCGAGGCGAGGACGTAGACATAAACGCCATCCCTCTAGACGACCCCGCAGTATACGAGGCGCTCCGGTCTGGTGACTCGCTCGGGGTGTTTCAGCTTGAGACCAGTCTTTTCCAGGGGCTGCTTCGCGAAGTCAGGCCGACGTGTTTTGAGGATATCATTGCCATCCTGGCGCTCGGCCGTCCAGGCCCGATGGGCCGCATCCAGGATTTCGCCCAGCAAAAACACGGCGAAAAGCCCGTGGAATACCCGCATCCCGATCTCGAGCCCGTCTTGAGAGAGACATACGGCAACATGCTCTACCAAGAGCAGGTCATGATGGTGGCAAGCACCCTTGCAGGCTTCACCCTTGGAGAAGCCGACATCTTGCGGCGGGCCATGGGCAAGAAGAAACCCGAGGTGCTGGCGGCCCAGCGCGACAAGTTCATGGAGGGCGCAAGGAAGCGTGGAGTAGACCCGGAAACGGCCGCGCACATCTTCGACCTGATGGAGTTCTTCTCAGGCTACGGGTTCAACAAGAGCCACAGCGCAGCGTACGCGATGATCTCCTACCAAACCGCGTGGCTCAAAGTCCACTACCCCGTGGAGTTCATGGCCGCCCTTCTTACGAGCGTGACGGGGGTTTCTGAGAAGGTGGCGTTCTACGTAGACGCCTGCCGTCAGAAAGGTATAGAGATCCTGCCCCCGGACATCAATGAGAGCCTGGAGGACTTCACGGTAATCGAGGGCAGGATCCGGTTTGGGCTGGCCGCGGTGAAAAACGTGGGCAGGGGCGCGGTGCTCGCAATCATCGAGGCGCGTAAGCGACATGGCGCGTTCAAGTCGCTTGCAGACTTCTGTGACAAGGTTGACCTAAAGGAGGTCAATAAGAAAGCCATTGAGAGCCTGATCCGCTGCGGCGCCTTCGACTCGGCAGGCGCAAAGCGGTCTGCACTCCTGGTTGTGCTCGATCCCACATACGAGGCGGCGTCGAGGAGTCAAAAGGAGAAGGAAAGGGGCCAGGTGTCGTTCTTCGACCTCTTTGAGGAGAAATCGGAGTTTGCCTCAAGCCAGGTGACCTTGCCCGACGTCCCCGAGTTTAGCGAGAAAGAACGGCTTGCCATGGAGAAGGAGCTTCTCGGCCTGTATGTCTCCGGGCATCCCCTGGAGGGGCTTTCTTCAAGCCTTAAGCTATACTGCAGCGCCCAGGTTGCGACGCTGTCAGAATACAGGGATGGCGACGAGGTCTCAGTAGGCGGCATAATCACCGCTTTTCGAAGGATCGTGACCAAAAGCACCGGCCAGCATATGGTCTTCTTCACCCTCGAGGATCTGACGGGCTCAGTGGAGGTCGTCGTGTTTCCCCGGCCCTACGAGGAGTACTCCCGGTTCATCGCTGAAGACGCTGTGGTGCTCGTTCAGGGGCGGCTTGACGCGAAAGAGGAGGGGGCCAAGGTCATCGCCAACGCCGTGCTGCCGTTCTCCCAGGATGCCGTTACCATCCCGGTTGACGGGAAAGCGGCCACCAGGCGGAGCTTCGAGTCCATTAAAAAGAAGCTCGGAAACCCCGTCGGAGACATCCCCGTATTCCTGAGGATAGAAACGCCGGCAGGCACGGCAGTCATGTCAACATCCCCTTCCGTATGGATAACACAGGGCGATCGGCCCCGGGTCGGTGTTCTCGCGAGGCAGACCGCGGAGTAATGTGACGGAGTAATGTAGAGTGTGCACGGCCACATAGCCTTCGTATAGTAGAATCGGAGAGTATGAGAAACGACGAGAAAGCGGAGGGAGGAAGGAGCGCGGAGGCGCTCGACGAGAAGGGGGAGGAACCTCGTGAAGGATCTTGTCGTGAACATGCTAGCCTCCCGGGGAGTGCGACTCGAGGAGATCGCCCAGATCGTCCTGGAACTCCAAAAGCCGTACCGGCCGAATCTGACGCTTGACGAGTGCCGCGAGAGCGTGGAGAAAGTGATGGAGAAGCGGGAAGTCCAACATGCAGTGCTCACCGGCATCGCACTTGATGTCCTTGCAGAGACGAGCGGTCTACCTGAGCCTCTGCAAACCCTGGTTAAGACGGATGATCCACTTTACGGGATCGACGAGATCCTGGCGCTTAGCATAACAAACATATACGGGACCGTGGGGCTGACCAACTTCGGGTATGTGGACAAGAGGAAACTGGGAGTGCTGCGGGTGCTGAACACCCGCAAGGACAAGGTGGTGAACACTTTTCTGGACGATCTTGTCGCTGGAATAGCCGGGGCAGCGGCCGCTCGCATTGCACACCGCAGCGAAGCTGTTGGATAGGTGCGGGAAGCCTGGCACGGCGGACCAAAACTTATAGGAACTGTTCCTCTGCGTAAGTTATAGTTGAAGAAGGATCTTGGAGCATGAGCTAGAAAACAGGATAATCAAGAGTGGACATACTACAACCGGCGCCTCTCTGCCTGCAAAGGAGGGAACAGTGAATGTGGACCGTCGTGTACATCGCGCCTAACAAGCCGATGGCAGAGATGATGAAGGAGCTACTTGAGAAGGAGGGCGTGCTGGTGATGCTGCGCCCCGTGGGGGTGCCGCATATGGGTAACTCTGCAAACGTTGAGGTGCTGGTCCCGGAGTGTGAGGCGGAGGATGCGCAAGAACTCCTCACCGCCGCTTTTGGAGGGTAGGTAATCATGCCTGCTCTAAAGGGCCTCTTCAGAGGCAAACAGAAGTATGTTACGGTGAAGCCTGCAAGCGTTCAGGCAGAAGTGCCCGACGGGCTGTGGGCCAAGTGCACGCAATGCGGGCAAATAGTGTACAACAAAGAGCTTGCAGGTAACCTGCTGGTCTGTCATAAGTGTGGGTTTCACTTCAGGCTGTCGGCGAGACAGAGAATAGCCATCACCCTCGACGCTGATAGTTTCGTTGAATACGACACCGACCTTCTCTCCTGCGACCCCATCGGGTTTCCCGGGTACAGCGGGAAGCTGGAACGAGCCAGAGAAACGACGGGCCTCGATGAGGCGGTAATCACAGGAGAGGGGACCATAGGCGGTTACCCGGTCATGATCGGCGTTATGGATTTCTCGTTCATCGGGGCGAGCATGGGATCGGTCGTTGGCGAGAAGGTAACCCGGATGTTCGAGCGAGCGACCAGGCAGCGCACACCTGCGATCATGTTCTGCGCGTCCGGCGGCGCAAGGATGCAGGAAGGCGTTGTCTCCCTCATGCAGATGGCAAAGACGAGCGCTGCGTGTGCCCGCCTCGGGGAGGCCGGGGTGCTGTATATATCCGTCCTTACGGATCCTACTACTGCGGGGGTGTTTGCGAGCTTCGCGTCACTCGGCGACATCATCATTGCAGAGCCCGGTGCTTTGATCGGGTTCACAGGGCAGAGGGTCATCGCGGAGACGATTAAACAGAAACTGCCTCCGGGCTTCCAGACCGCCGGTTTCGTGCTTGAGCACGGAATGATCGACATGATAGTTGACAGGCGGGATATGAAGAAGGCGCTTACATCGCTGCTTGCGCTCCACGAAAGGAGGCACGAGGCGGGATGATAAACCTTACGCTTGATTTTGAGAAGCCTTTAGTGGAGCTGGAAAAGAGAATAGAAGAACTCAAGAACTTCAGCCGCGAGAAGGAGATCGACCTGTCCGAGGAGATCGCCACTCTGGAGAAGAAGGCCGAGTCTTTACGCAAGGAGATCTTTGATAATCTTACGCCCTGGCAGCGAATAATGATAGCTCGCCACCCGAGGCGGCCTACCACCCTTGACTACATATCCCATGTTTTCGACGAATTCATCGAGCTCCATGGCGACCGGAGTTTCCGTGACGACGGGGCGATCGTCGGGGGCATCGCAAACCTGGACGGGCGGCCTGTAACTGTCATAGGCACACAAAAAGGACGTGACACCAAGGAGAACCTTGCTCGCAACTTCGGGATGCCTCACCCTGAGGGATACCGTAAGGCGCTGCGCCTCATGAAACAGGCGGAGAAGTTCCGCCGCCCCATCGTGACCTTTGTGGATGTAGTGGGGGCTTATCCCGGGGTTGAAGCAGAGGAACGCGGCCAGGGGGAAGCTATCGCCCGCAACATAGCGGAAATGGCCAGGCTTGCTACGTGCATCGTTGTGGTGATCACGGGTGAGGGCGGGAGCGGCGGCGCCCTGGCTATAGGGGTCGGGGACCGGCTCCTCATGCTGGAGAACGCGTATTTCTCGGTGATCTCACCCGAGGGGTGCGCCGCAATACTGTGGAAAGACGGGTCGAAAGCCCAGGAGGCTGCTGCAATGCTGAAGCTCACTGCGGCGGACCTCAAAGGGCTCGGCATTGCCGACGAGGTATTGCCAGAGCCGCTCGGCGCGGCGCATAAGAACCGGGAGGCCATGGCGGCTACCATCCGGGAGGCTCTTATAAGGAGCGTAGATGAGCTTTCGGGCATTCCTCCGCGCAGGCTTGTCGAGAGGCGCTACGCCAGGCTGCGCAGGATAGGTGAGTTCATAACCCGGGAGACGCCGCAAGAGGGCCTTGCCGCGGCTGCGTCCGGCGACCTGAAAGCTGTGAAGGCTGTGGTGCTACCTGGCGTGAAAGGAGAAGCGAAGGGTTGAAACGCATCGGGGTTCTCACGAGCGGGGGCGATGCCCCGGGCATGAACGCCGCCATTAGAGCTGTGACGCGGTGCGCGATTTATAACAAGATGTCCGTGGTGGGGATCAACAGGGGATACCAGGGTCTCATAGAAGGTGACCTGTTCGATATGACCTCCCGCAGCGTCGGGGACATCATCCAGCGGGCGGGCACCATCCTCCGATCGGCGAGGTCAGAGGAGTTCATGACCGTGCAAGGGCGCAAGAAAGCCCTTGACCAGATGGATAAACACGGCATCGAGGGTCTCGTGGTCATCGGCGGGGATGGGAGCTTTCGGGGGGCGAAGGCCCTGGTTGACATGGGGGCTCCTGCTGTGGCCATCCCGGCAACGATTGACAACGATATTGCGTATACAGACTATTCTCTAGGCTTCGACACTGCTGTCAACACGGCCCTCGACGCCATAACGAAGATACGGGACACCGCGAGCTCCCACGGCCGCAGCAACGTGATAGAAGTGATGGGTCGCGACACAGGTCACCTCGCGCTCGCTGCCGGGGTGGCGGGGGGCGCAGAGTACATACTGATCCCCGAGGTGCCTTATGACCTCGACGCGATGTGCGAAGGCATCAAGGCAGGATACAAGCGAGGCAAGACTCACAGCATCATAGTGGTTTCAGAAGGCGTTGGAGGGTACCACTCGCCCGACGAGCTATACCATGAAAGCATCGGGTTCAGGATAGGCGACGCGGTGCAGGAGCGGACGGGCCTGCAGACGAGAGTCACTGTGCTAGGATACATACAGCGAGGGGGCGCACCAACTGCCCGGGACAGGTTACTTGCGACGATGTTCGGGTGTAAGGCCGTGGAGGTCCTCATGGAGGGCCAGGCTGCGAAGGTCGTCGGTATCGTAGGGGAGGACCTGAAGGTCTTCGACATAGACGACGTGGCTGCCACGCGTAAGAAGGTTGACCTGAGCCTGTACCGCCTGGCGACACTGCTCTCAGAAGTCTGAAGGAACCTGTCTCGTTGCGATAAACGTAAAGTAGCGGTTAACATGTTGTAACATTGTGTAAAACCCTGCCCGCGAGGGAGGGTTTTGCTCCATTTGAGTAGAACAAGGCTGAGAGGGGGTGAGAAGAGAGTGCGCAGGACGAAGATAGTGTGCACGCTCGGACCGGCGACCGATGAGCCGGGGGTGCTCGAAGGAATGGTGCAGGCTGGGATGGATGTTGCCCGCATCAACGCATCCCACGGCACCTGTGAAGACCACGCCGTGCGCATTAAGCGCGTGAGAGAGGCGGCGCATGCGGCCGGGAGGCATGTCGGAGTGATGCTGGACCTGGCCGGGCCGAAGATCCGCACAGGCCCGCTCAAGGGCGGGAAGGTCAGCTTAGTTGAGGGATCTTTGGTTTCTCTCGTGCCTGGCGACGAGGAGGGCGACGCCGAGCGGATATTCGTGAATTACCCTGGGCTATTGGACAGCGTCGCCCCGGGGAGCAGGGTCCTCCTCAGCGACGGCCTCATTGAGCTTAAGGTCGAACACGTAGGAGATGGCGAAGCCGTATGCCGCGTGAAGACCTCAGGGGAACTGTCATCGCGAAAGGGAGTGAGCCTTCCCGGTTCAAAGGTGCGCTTTCCCGGAGCGACCCGGAAAGATGTGTGCGATATCCAGTTTGCAGCTCAGCAGGAGGTCGATTTTGTCGCGGCATCGTTTGTGCAGGACGACGATGACGTGGTCCGCATCCGCACGCTCCTCGATGCGGCCGGGGCGGACAGCCTCGTCATAGCAAAGATAGAGTCCAGTGAGGGCGTTGAAAACATCGATGCCATCATACGGGCAGCCGACGGCATAATGATAGCAAGGGGCGACCTCGGGGTTGAGACTCCTGCCGAGAAAGTGCCGCTAGTACAGAAAACGATCATCGAGAAATGCAACGCTGCAGGAAAGCCAGTTATCACTGCCACAGAGATGCTCGAGTCTATGATAGAAAACCCCAGGCCCACCAGGGCAGAGGTTACGGACGTAGCATGCGCCATCTTTGACGGCACCGACGCTGTCATGCTCTCTGCTGAGACGGCGGTCGGCAAGTATCCGGTGGACGCCGTCACCACCATGGCGCGGATAGCTGAGAGCACGGAGGGAGGCCTCCGGTACGAGGATATCTTGCGCGCGAAAAGGATAGGACCTTCGAGGACGGTGGCGGACGCCATAAGCCATGCTACATCGCAATCAGCCCTTAACCTCGGTGTGAAAGCCATCCTAACTTCCACGGAGTCCGGCTCCACGGCCCGGATGGTCTCTAAGTACCGCCCAAAGGCCCCGATCATTGCTGTCACACCGAATCCAAAGGTTGCACGCAAACTGACCCTTGCCTGGGGGGTCCTCCCCACTGTGGTCAGAAAGGCAGCAAACATTGACGACGTGCTTGACATAGCGGTCGAGGCTGCCGTGTCACTCGGAGTAGCCGAGAAGGGTGATCTTGTAATCGTCACTGCTGGCGTCAGGACCGGGGTTCCGGGTACCACTAACATGCTCAAGGTCCATAGGGTCTAAGACGAGCACGGCCCGGCACGGATTGTGAGGGGAGGAAAGTTCTTCTTAAGATGAAGAAGGAATCGGAGAGCGCTTGGAGAATAGAATGAGGGAGCAGGCAAATCCTATACCGTGACGGTCTGTGCTGACGCGTGGCGAGAGGTAAAAGCCGACGCGTTTTTCCTGGTGCATTGCTGACCCGGCGGGACGCACCGTGTCCCACCTGGCCCGGTCCTCCTTGTGGATCTCCTCCAGGAAAGACGTGGACGTGGAGAATATGGACTAAGAGGGGGAAAGTGCAAATGCCGCTGGTGACAACCAAAGAAATGCTCAAGAAAGCTCAAGCGGAGCGCTATGCCGTAGGAGCGTTCAACGCCAACAACCTCGAGTACGTGCAAGCCATCATTGATGCTGCGGAGGAAGAGAAAGCGCCTGTAATACTTCAAGCGAGTCAGGGAGCTATCAAATACGCCGGGCTCGAGATGGTCGTCGCAATGGTGAAGACTGCCGCCGAGGCTGCCACTGTACCGGTAGCCCTTCACCTGGACCACGGCACTGACTACAAGCAAAACGTGAAGTGCCTGAGAGCAGGGTTCACCTCGCTTATGTTTGACGGGTCGTCGCTACCCTTTGATGAAAATGCTGCAATAACAAAAAAGATAGTTGAGATGGCGCATGCAGCCGGCATACCGGTTGAGGCCGAGCTCGGCAAGGTGGCAACCGCAGGTCACGTCACTCCTGAAGAAGTAAAGGCGCTCATGACCGACCCTGACGAGGCGAAGCGGTTTGTGGAGGAAACGGGCGTTGACTCCCTGGCGGTGGCGGTCGGGAGCGTTCACAAGATGGTTACGCAGGAAGCCAGGATTGATGCTGAGAGAGTGGAAAGGATCAGGGAACTCACAGGCGTTCCACTGGTCCTGCACGGTGCATCGGGTGTTACCGATGAAGGTTACAAGATCGGGATTGCAGCCGGGATATGCAAGATCAATATTGCGACTGAGCTTAACAAGGCGTTTACCCGAGGCATTCACGATGCCCTTGCCAAAAACCCCGACGAGATCGATCCCAGGAGGATCGTGGGGGTAGGTCGGAACTACATGAAAGAGGCTGTCAAGGCGAAGATGCGCCTGTTTGGGTGCTCGGGGAAAGCTTGAAACACGAATGGCCACGGTGCTGGCTTCAGAGCAGCAGAGGAGGGTGTATCAAGATGGCTGAAATCAAGCGAATCGGCGTTTTGACCGGGGGTGGCGATGCGTCCGGGCTTAACGCGGCGATCAGGGGCGTGGTGATGCGGGCGGCGGATTACGGCTATGAGGTGTTCGGAATTCGCGACGGCTGGGCAGGGCTGGTAAAAGGAGATGCTGCCCCCCTCACCGTTAGCGATGTCCGCGAGATCATATCTCAGGGCGGCACCATTCTGGGCACCTCCCGCACCAACCCGTTCAAGAAGGACGAGGACGTTGCGAAGTGCGTAGAGAATGTCAAAAAGCTCGGGCTCGATGCGGTGGTCGCCATTGGCGGCGATGATACCCTCGGGGTTGCGAACAAGCTGAGCCAGCGCGGGGTGCCCTGCGTCGGTGTGCCGAAGACAATGGACAACGATGTGTCGGGCACGGATTACTGCATAGGCTTTGATACTTCGGTAACGGTGGCAGTAGACGCGGTTGAGAGGCTGCGTGACACGGCGAGGTCGCACCGGCGGATCATGGTCCTCGAGGTCATGGGGAGAGATGCGGGCTGGGTCGCCCTGGTGACCGCCATGGCTGGCGGCGCCGATTGGGTCCTCGTCCCCGAGGTTGAGCCCGACCTGGACGCGATGTGCGCTCATCTGATGAAGTTGCGTGCTGCGGGCAAGCTCTACGGCGTGGTTGTCGTCTCTGAAGGTGTGGAAGTGCCGGGTGTGGGCGCAGAGCCGGCCGGTGAAGTCGATGCTTTCGGCCACGTGAGGCTCGGCCTGCGCGGCGTTGGGCAGATCGTCGGCGATGAGATCGAGAAGCGTACTGGGATCCAGACCAGGGTAGCGGTGATAGGCCACATACAACGTGGGGGCTCGCCTACCGTTACCGACAGGTTCTATGCGACGAGGCTTGGAATGGCTGCTGTCGATATGGTGAGACGCGGAGAGTTCGGCAGGATGCCGGCCTTCGCCGGTGGTGAGATACGCGTCGTTGACCTCGCTACGGCTGTCGGCAAGACCAAGACAGTGCCGCAGTCTCTTTATGAGGAAGCGGTGGCGCTGTTTAAGTAGTGCAGTGTGCTAGATGCCTGTTATGGGTTGGGCCTCGATAGTGTTTGTAGGAGGTGGCTTCTTCCTCATGGCCAGTGGTGTTCCCATCTCATCACTGGCCATGTTCGGCTTCCTTGCGACCGTAATCCGAGAGCAAGGTTGGTCATGGGCGTACGCTGCACTCGTGGTCGGGTTTTTCACTGCTGCCGGCCACGCAGGGAGTTACGCGTTTTTCCGCGCCGCGGGTGCTCCGATTTGGGACAGAATTGCCCGCCGTTATCCCGGTCTCTCGCGGGCCGCCGCGCGACTCGAGGCCCTTTGTAACAGTCGCGGCAGGGCCGACCTCGGGCTATTTGCTGCCCGCTGGATTGGCTCAGGATACAGCCAGCTCTTCTGGCTCCTGGGCGCGCTGCGCCGCGAGTGCTCGGCTACTTTGCGGATGCTTTTCCTAGCTGACGTTCTCTGGGCCGGTGCGTGGACCTGGGCCGTAACGAGGCTCACTGCGGACATCACCGAAATCGCAAAGCACCTATCTCGCGTCGGCTGGGTGCTCCTGCTGGTATTCGTTCCGTTCTCCGTGCTCAAGCACATCAGCCGCCGACGCTGATCAGATCTCCATAGACTGGACGACCTCCTTGAAAGCCTCCTCGTACGCTTCCAGGTCGGGCTTGCTGAACAGCACAAATCGAACCTCTTGAAGACCCCGGCCCTCGGGGCTTCGCAAGAAGTCGCCCACCGTGCGCAAAGCTATGCGCGCCGCCCGGCCGATGGGAAATCGATAAGCGCCCGTGCTGATGGAAGGGAATGAGACGGTACGAAGATTGTGTGTCCTCGCAAGCTTCAGGCTGTTTCGGTAGGCGCTCGCGAGCAATTCGTCCTCATCTCGGCCGCCGCCTTGCCAGACGGGACCCACTGTGTGAATCACGTACCGGGCCGGAAGGCGGCCTCCTGTAGTTATGACGGCTTCGCCGGTCGGGCAGGTGCCCTTTTCATCGCGTATTCTTTTGCACTGTTGCAGGATCTCCGGTCCGCCGGCCCGGTGTATTGCGCCGTCAACGCCGCCACCTCCCAGCAAGCTCGAGTTCGCGGCGTTGACGATAGCGTCGGTTTCCTGTAAGGTTATGTCACTCTGGACGAGTCTCAGCACTGCGCCACCTATTCTAGCTTCCACAGCCCACTCCTCCTTCCGCGATTACCTGCATCCTGAAGACACAGGCTTCTATATGGGTGCGCCTGAACCAACAGGGGATCGGCCTGTTACAGCTTCAAAAGGTGAGCACTTTATCGCTTTCCTTCACGATTTGGTGCAGGTCCTTCATGGTGGAAAGCGGACATAGCTCTGACCCGGATGACTTGCGAATTCTCAGGCACGTGCCGCACGCAAGTATCACCCCACCGGCCTCAGCAAAGCTCCGCATTTGCTCTGTGACCAGGAATTCCTCGCTGTCCAGCGATTCGGATTCGACCCCTTTTGCAAGAAGGAATACCTTCACCTCGTCTCCTTCCTTCAGGGCGAAGTTCGCGAGCCGGAAGGCGTTCCAAACGGTCTCTGGGTCATCGGAGTATATGACGATCCCCAGTTTCATTGCTTATTGCTCCCCTCCATAGACTTGTCGAGCACTCGGATCCAGCGTGCGCGGCCTGGATTTCCGCTAGACACATGATTCTACGTGGCCGCCCGGATCCCTCCCTTTGCCGTATGCCGGGGGCCAGGTCAGGGTGCGCGCATGTCCCTCACGTATCGTGGCACTATTATGCCACCCGGCGAAAAGTTTCCACCCCAAGCAGGACATCTCCGACTTGCGTTGAATGCCTTCATACGGTGGCGCATAATTGGCGCATGTGGGATAACTGTGAACCCTTTCACAAGTCCGCGACCAAATCGTCAGGGGGGGACTAGGTTGCAGTCTTCCAAAGTCGTTGTCATTGGTTCAGGAGTCGCCGGGATGGCTGCGGCACGAAGCCTTGTCTCCGCCGGGCTCCAGGTAGCGCTGGTGGAGAAGGGCGAGCGCATAGGCGGCATGGCAGCCGAATATGCCTGCAAAGGCACAGACAGGTGTAACAAGTGCAATGTTTGTCTCGCCCATGAACTCATCCGGGACGTGAAATCCCATCCTGGCATCCAGGTTCTCACGGGAAGCCGGGTGGAAATAGCTGAGCCTGTGCCAGGAGGATACAGGTTGGGGGTTGGTAAGTCGGAAATAGAATGCTCTGCTGTAGTGCTCGCCACGGGGTTCGAGCCGTTTGATGCATCCTCCAAGCCGGAGTTCCGGTACGGGACCTCCCCTTCTGTGATCACCGCGCTTGACCTTGAGAGGACCCTGCGCGACGGGTCGGGGGTCGAAGAACGAGTCGGAAAGCCGCTTGAAAGCGTCGCATTCATCCAATGCGTCGGGTCCCGCAACACCAAGAGCGGGCGAGGCTACTGCTCCAGGGTCTGTTGTATGTACTCGCTGCGCATGGCGAAGGTTCTCAGGCACAGGCTACCTGCAGTGGACACGACGGTGTTTTACATGGATTTCCAGGGCGGCGGCAAAGATCCGGGCGAGTTCCGGCGTAAGGCCGAACTTGAGAATAGTATACGATTCGTGCGCGCGATGCCGGGCGATGTCACGTGGGCCCCGGGGGGCCGGGCCGTGGTCTGGTATGAAGAGATGGAGAGCGGGGTATGTCGGGCCTCGGAGTTTGATCTCGTGGTCCTTGCCGTGGGGACGACTCCGGGCAGAGACACCTCCGCTCTTGCGAAGATGTTCGGGATGGACCTCGACGAGTTCGGGTTCTTCAAGCCGATCCACTCTTTCGGCGGAGCTTCCACGAAGGTTCCGAGAGTGTTTGTTGCAGGGGCGTGCAGGGGGCCGAGGGACATCGCCGAATCCGTGGCTGATGGGGAGCAAGCTGCGCTTGCGGTGCTGCGTGTGCACGCCGCCGGAAAGGCTAGGGAGGAGTTGAGCTCGGCCCTGCCCCGCGGCACCTGGCCCGGTAGGCGTGTAACGTCGAAGCACCCCGAGACCGTCGAGGTAGCCAGCACCGTTCTCGTGCTGGGTGGAGGCATCGCGGGCATGGAGGCGGCGAAGGCGCTCCGAGACCTGGGGTGTCGGGCTGTCATCGTTGAGAGCAAGGCTGCCCTGGGCGGACGAAGCGAGGCGACGTCGTTGCTCGCCGGGAGGATGGAGGAGGATGCGTCGATCGACGTGTTAACGCAAAGCCGCCTGGTGGCCTTGGACGGTCAGGCTGGCAACTTCGCAGCGACGATTCAGGGTCCGGGGGCGCTGACCTCTAAGATCAGCGCAGGAGCCGTGATCATAGCCACAGGGTGTCGGCGCGAGTTCTCCGAGTCCTGGCGCAGATTGTCCGGGGCCAGTCGCGTGGTAGGGCTTTCGCAGCTCGGAAAGTCAGGCCCGCCGTGGGCTGGCAGCACAAGTTGCCGCGGGGGACGCGTTGTCATATTGGTCGGGGTGCGTCCTGAGACCGCCAAGGCGGTGTTCCGTCAGTCGCTTTGTGCTGCACTCTCAGCCTTGGCGGCAGGGTGGGAAGCTTACGTCCTCGCTCCTGAGGCGGCCGTATCTACGCCGTATGACGAGGGGCTCTACCTTGAAGCACGGAATGCCGGGGCCGTGTTCGTAAAGTATCGCGAAGAGCCAGAGGTGGAGGTAGGTGAGTGCGCCACCTTGAGAGTGCTGGTGAAGGACCCGTCGCTCGGGGGGCTGTCCGGAGGTGCCTCCCCTGAGACTCTTGCGATAGACGCCGACGCGCTTGTAGTTGCCGAGGAGGCTTATCCGCAAGAAGATACGGAGGGTCTGGCGAAGATCCTCAAGGTCAATACCGGTCCTGTCGGGTTCTTTCAGGACGACAACGTGAATCTCCTCCCGGTTTTGACGAACAGGCGGGGCGTATTTGCAGTCGGCGGTTGCAGGGGAACTCTCGACGTAACCGAAGCCGTATCCGATGCTCATATCGCGGCAAATCTGGCGGCAAGGCTCGTTGCAACAGGTAAGCTCGAAGTAGACTGGGTCACGGCCGAGGTGGATGCCGAGAAGTGCGCGCTTTGCCTGACCTGCATAAGAACGTGTCCTCACAGGGCTGTAAGCGTGGACGCTGGCGCGCGCGTGGCGAAGGTGGCGAGGACCGCGTGCTGGGGATGCGGCGTGTGCGCGGCTGAGTGTCCCGGCAAGGCGATAACGCTGGAATCATACAGCGACGAGGAGATCCTCTCCCAGGTTACCCCGGCGGTCACCGTGTTCTGTTGCGAGCACTCTGCGCTCGTCGCCGCGGAAGCAGCGCTCGCCACGCACCAGTCTGCGATATCCGGGCTCAACATCGTTACCGTACCCTGTAGCGGCAAGGTGGACATCATCCACCTTTTGAAAGCCATTGAACGCGGTGCGGATGCGGTTATGGTCGCCGGGTGTTTTGACGAAGGTTGCCACTATCTGTCGGGCAACAAGAGGGCTCTCCTGAGGGTGGCCCAGGTAGCCTCGGCGTTGAAGAGCGCCGGGCTCGAGCCTGAACGGGTTCAGTTCTACCACATCGGTCCCGACATGTCGGCGGCGTTCCTTAAAGCGGCGCAAGAAACGATGGAAGTGGCAAGAGAACTCGGGCCTGTTGTGAGGAGGCGGGTGGGATGATCGTCGCAGAGAGGAAGGGGCTCGAGGAGATTCTCGCGATGCTCTCGGGATGCTCGCGGGTTCTCGTCGTCGGTTGCGGCACGTGCGTTACAGTATGCATGGCCGGTGGAGAGAAGGAAGTGGGCGTGCTGGCGTCGCTGCTGCGCCTCGCTACGGGCCGGGATGGAAAGCCTCTGGACGTAGACGAGGCTACCATAGAGCGTCAGTGTGAATGGGAGTTTGTGGACGAGCTTGCACCTAAGATCGGGCTGTATGATGGTGTTCTCTCCATGGGATGCGGGGCCGGGGTCCAGACCATCGCCCAGAGGTTCGAGGGCGTCAGGGTGGTGCCAGCCCTCAACACGAAATTCATCGGCATCCCCGAGAAGCAGGGAATGTGGGTGGAGATGTGCCTGGGCTGCGGGGACTGCGTGCTCGACCGCACCGGCGGGATATGCCCCATCGCGAGGTGCTCGAAAAACCTCCTGAACGGCCCCTGCGGAGGCTCGCAAGGGGGCAAGTGCGAGGTCAGCAAGGACATAGACTGCGCATGGCAGCTTATACACGACCGGCTCGCGACCCTCGGTCGGCTCGACCTCCTTGAAAAGGAGCTTGCGCCGAAGGACTGGTCGAAGAACCGCGACGGTGGGCCGAGGAAGGTAGTGCGGGAGGAGGTCATGCTGTGAAATCCCGGAGCAACCTGGAAAGAGTGCTTTCCGCAGGACACTTTGCCATCACAGGAGAACTCGGCCCCCCGCAGAGCGCCAGCGCAGACGTAATCCGCAAGAAGGCCGACTATTATAAAGGCTGCGTGGACGCGGTCAACATCACCGACAACCAGACCGCTATCGTGAGGATGTCGAGCATCGCATCTGCAGCCATCTTGGTGCAGCTCGGCTTGGACCCGGTGATGCAGATGACGTGCCGCGACAGGAACCGCATTGCCATGCAGAGCGACATCCTCGGGGCGTACGCCCTGGGCATCAACAACATACTGTGTCTTACCGGCGATCATCAGAGCTTCGGCAACCACCCTACGAGCAAGAACGTGTACGACCTGGACTCCGTTCAACTCATCCGCATGGTCAAGATGATGCGCGACGAGAAGCGGTTCCTGAGCGGTGACGAGCTGAAGGTGGAACCCAGGATGTTCATCGGCGCAGCAGAGAACCCTTTCGCCGACCCGTTCGAATACCGCGTGGTCAGGCTCGCCAAGAAGGTCGCGGCGGGGGTTGATTTCATCCAGACCCAGGCCGTGTTCGATCTCGCCAGGTTCTCGCGGTGGATGGAGATGGTGCGCGACCGCGGGCTGCACGAGAAGGTTTACATCCTCGCCGGGGTGATACCGGTCAAATCCGCCAGGGCCCTCGAGTACATGAAGAACGAGGTGCCGGGGATGAGCGTGCCCGATGAACTCATAAGGCGGCTCGAGAAGGCTGGCGACCCAAAGGAGGAGGGCGTAAAGATCGCCGTCGAGACTATACAGCAACTGAGGCAGATATCAGGAGTCGCTGGGATCCACCTCATGCCCATGATGTGGGAGGCGATCGCGCCGACGATAGTGGAGATGGCGGGGCTTTTGCCGAGGCCTGCGCCGGAGAGCGTTCCCTCGAGCGGTGTAGGCTCGTAGCCTTTCAAATGACGAGTTTCCGCCAAGAAAGGGGAGGATTCAGGAGCAGGAGCGTAGAAACCTCCTAAGTACGACGTCACAAATTCACACCACTTTTCCGGACGGCGGTCGGGAGCATTCCTGAGCTCTCACTTTACTTGGGTGTGATCCTTGCCGTGTGGCTTCTCGATACGTGTTTCGCTCGATATACATTTCGGAGGTGGATGAGGTGGAAGTCAAAGGGTATCTGCTCCCGGATGAACTTTACTATGAACCCAACCACAGTTGGGCGAAGGTGGACGGTGACACTGTTACGGTCGGCCTGAATGACTTCGCTCAGAAGCTAGCCGGTGAGTTTGTGTCTGTGGATCTGCCAAGTGAGGGCAAGAAGGTGCAGCAGGGCAAACCCATCGCAGCGGTCGAGTCAGGGAAGTGGGTGGGCCGCGTATATGCCCCGGTGAGCGGGGAAGTGATTGAGGTAAACGAGAACGTGGAGGATGACCCGACTCTCATGAATTCAGACCCGTACGGAGAGGGCTGGGTGCTCAAGATCAAGATGGACGATCCTGCGGAGCTCGAGAGCCTTCTTCAGGGCGAGAAGGCTGCAAAGTGGCTCGAAGAGGAGATAGAAAAGCACGCGAAGTGATACGCTGCCAGGCGCCTGGCGTGCCAAGGAGGTTTTCGAGGTGGAGTCCGGTGCTACCCAAGCGAAAGAGCGTGTGAACGTTACGGTGCTCGACCCCAAGTTCAAATACGAGATAGCGAAGGAGCCCGGGGGCGAGAACATCAAGTACTGCTTCCAGTGCGGCACGTGCACGTCAGGGTGTCCCGTGGCCGAACTCGACAGCAAGTACAACCCCCGGCGCATAATCAGAATGGCCATCTTAGGCATGAGAGAGCGCGTGCTTTCGAGCGACTTCATCTGGTTGTGTTCGACCTGTTATACTTGTTACGAGCGGTGTCCGCAGGACGTGCGGATAACTGAAGTCATGAACGCCCTCAAGAACATGGCAGTGAAAGCTGGATACCTCCACCCGGCGTTTCGAGCCCAGGCTGAGCTGATAGCCGGGCACGGGAGGCTCTACGAGGTTGACGAACTCACGAACGAGAAACGCAGCGATCTCGGCCTTGTGACGCTTCCCGCAAGTTGTCCTGAGGTGGCCGAGATATACGGGATAACCGGGCTCGATAGCCTACTTTCTGGCAAGGGTGCGTGATCGGCGGTGAAATACGCAGTATTCCTCGGATGCACCGTCCCGGTGCGGAATCTAAGCTATGAACTTTCGGCCAAGCGCGTGGCGAAGGAACTCGGGATCGAGCTGGTGGATGTCCCCGAGTTCAGTTGTTGCGGCTATCCAGTCAAGTCGGTCCATCACGAGACAGCGCTTCTCCTCGCCGCCAGGAACCTGGCGCTCGCTGAGGAGAAGGGGCTCGACATATGCACGCTGTGCAGCGCGTGCACATCAGTCCTCACCGAGACCTCCCGGGAGCTGGCGGCAAACGAGGCTCTCCTCGCCAAAGTGAACCAGAGCCTGGGCGCGATCCAGCGAAAGTACTCTGGGAAGGTCCGGGTCAAGCATTATGCACGCGTTCTTTACGAAGATGTGGGACTCGATGCTATTGCGAAAGTTGTGAGGCGCCCTCTGGATATGTTCCGGATAGCGTCTCACTACGGCTGCCACTACCTCAAGCCCTCGGAGATCTATGACCATTTCGATCATCCCGAGGTGCCGCAGTCTCTCGACAGGTTGGTCGCCGCGACCGGGGCGGAGCCTGTTGACTACTCGACCAAGAAAGAGTGCTGCGGCGGAGCTATCCTGGGCGTCGATGAGAACATAGCGCTTTCGATGGCCCGCGCCAAGCTCGACGACATAAAAGCGAGCGAGGCCGACGCTGTCAACCTCATATGCCCGTTCTGCAGCATCATGTATGGGGTGAACCAGCGGAAGATCCAGGCCAAGTTCGGCACGAAGTACGATCTCCCGGTGCTTTACTACCCGCAGATCCTCGGGCTTGCGATGGGCATCGACGCTGAGGAGCTCGGTCTTTCGCAGAACCCGATAAAGCCCAAAGCCCTTCTGGCGAAGATCTCGTAGACCGCCCGGGCGCTAAAGTTCGGAGCGCGAAGCAAGGTGGTGTACCCCGGGATGCAGGAGTCTACAGCACAACCGAAGATAGGTGTCTACGTCTGCCACTGCGGACTCAACATCGCAGGCGTAGTGGACGTTGAGGCGGTAAGAGAGAGCGCGAAGCTGCTCGAGGGCGTCGTCGTCGCACGTGACAACAAGTACACGTGTAGCGAGGTCGGCCAGAAGGCCATCGCCGATGATATAAAGGAATACGGGCTTGACCGCGTCGTCATCGCGTCGTGCTCGCCCAGGCTGCACGAGAAGACGTTCCGCGCTCTCCTGGAGAAATCGGGTTTGAGCCCGTATCTTCTGGAGATGGCGAACATCCGCGAGCAGTGCTCGTGGGTGCACTTCGGCGCGCCCGAGGCTGCCACGGAGAAGGCAAAGGCGCTCGTGCGCTCGGCCGTGGCGAGGGCGAGACACCTCGCGCCGCTTTCCCGCAGCGAAGGGCGGGTAATCCGGAAAGCGATGGTTGTAGGGGGTGGCGTTGCGGGCATCTCGGCCGCACTCTATCTCGGTAATATGGGGATCAAGACTTACCTGGCGGAGAAGGAGCCTTCGATCGGCGGCCACATGGCCATGCTCGACAAGACCTTCCCGACACTCGACTGCAGCCTTTGCATACTCTCGCCGAAGATGGTGGAGGTCGCCGAGAACGACAACATCGAGGTCTTGAGCTACGCCGAGGTGGAGAAGGTCGAAGGCCAGGTCGGCGATTTCCGG
>JBFMGS010000031.1:8105-26846 GCA_040752635.1 Bacillota bacterium | reverse complement strand
CACCACCACCCCTCCCCCACAAAAACAAAACCCGGGCAGTCTACTCCCCCGTAGACCCCGGACCTACGCCACTCCCAACCGGATATTCCCCCTATTTCAACGACAGATTACACCGGCTCCGACACCAAAGAACCCTTCCAAATCCCCATACATGCTCCGATGCATGATACCAGTCTATGATCTGGACTGCTCTCGGGAAGTAGCTATCAACCATGTTCCAAATCCATGGCGCCCCGTCACCAAGTGCTATTAGCTCTTTGGCATACTCCTCACCACGACTCTGTGCCTCGGCCGAAACATGACCTGCAAATTCGTCCGGGCTTCCCCTACGGGCAACGTAGGTTATCTCGTTCGCAACCTCTTCCTTACTGCCATCAGCATTCATCGGCTCTTTAGTATCATAAATCGCTGCCGTTTTCGCCTCGTGCCAACCGTCCTGCTCGCGTATCATGACACCATCTATCGCCATGTAGAGCCTCTCCGGCCTTGCGGTCGTATCCAGCCCGTCATTCATCGCAGCTTTCGCCCGCTCATCGAGCTCCTCGCCCATCTCCTCGCCGACGCCCTCCGAGAGGATCTGCGCCTCCTTTGCGGACACGTGTATCCCCGTAAGTCGGCCCATAAGCTCCGATGCCGCCTCAAACGGCAGCTCCGCACAGCAGTAGCTGAGATTCTCAATGACTCCCTCGCTAAAACGACTTCCCGAGAGCTTTAGCTGTTCATCAACGGGTACCTTAGAAGCCCCACAACGGCTGCAGTGGTAGTAAGCTCGCTCAACTTCCACCTCCCCGCTTAGAGTCGTCAGCGAGAAAGGGCGCCTGTCTATGAACTTGAGCTTACCCCCGCACTCACAACGAAGCCTGCTCCCGCCATATCCGTCGCCTACTTCATCAATCGCACCCTCGAGAAGAAGCTTGCTTATCTCTGAGCTGGCTCTCCCCACGGCCACCTCTATGTCATGCAGATCCACCGTGCGCCTCTCCGCTGCAATCTTGCGGAGCAACTTCTGCGCCACAACAGCTATTTCCCGGGTGACATCCTCACGCTTCCTCATCCCATAACCCTCCTCGAATGACCAGCTACAAGCCGTTTTCGAGGAGCATACCATTTCACCTGCATCCCTGCACTCGGAACATCTTACCTGCTTTTCCTGCCCTCATTACCTACAGAAATTACACGCACCCGGGGCGCCCGATTTTTCGCATTTCTAGTCCTTGATCTGGTGAGACGCGGGCAGAAACGGGGTTGCCCCTTTTCTCTCACGCACAAGGGGCAACCTCACTGTCACGATTCCAGCCCTTGACCCCATGACAAGAGAACTCGAATTACTTTATCTCCACGGTTGCCCCTGCTTCTTCAAGTTTGGCCTTCATGGACTCAGCTTCTTCCTTCTTGACGCCCTCCTTCACAGGTTTGGGCGCTCCCTCGACGAGTTCCTTGGCTTCCTTGAGACCGAGGCCGGTGAGTTCGCGGACAACCTTGAGCACGGGGATCTTCTTGTCGCCGGCGGTTACCAAAATCACGTCGAACTCCGTCTTCTCCTCAACTTCCGGCGCGGGACCAGCTGCAACCGCGGGTCCGGCCGCGACGGCGACAGGCGCAGCCGCGCTCACACCGAACTTCTCTTCGATAGCCTTCACGAGTTCCGAGAGCTCCAGCACAGTCATGTTGGCAATGGCCTCAATGATTTCTTCTTTCGTCATCTTCCGTCTCTCCCTTTTTCTGTAGTTATCGTGGTTATCTAGCCGACTTACATTTGCCGCTGTTCAAGTTATGCTGCGGCACCCTCTTTTTGCTGCCTGACAGCCTCGAGAGCATAAGCAAGGTTCCTGATCGTGCCCGCAAGTGCGCGAGCGAGCCCTGAGATGGGCGCTGCCACCGCTGCTGCGACCCGGCCCAGCATGACCTCTCGAGACGGCAGGGTCGCGAGGCTACGCACGTCATCCGCAGTAATAACCTTTCCGTGGAGCACCCCGCCTTTAATCTCCATCTCCTTGTGGTCGCGTGTGAATTCCGAGATGATCTTGGCTGGCGCTACCGGGTCACCAGGTGCGAACGCGATGGCAGTGGGGCCCGTGAGGTATCTCTCGAGCCCATCCATGCCGGTTTCCCTTGCGGCAATGAGGGTCAGGGTGTTCTTGACCACTTTGAACTCAATGTTCGCCTCGCCTAGCTTCCTCCGCAGTTCCGTAAGGGCGCTCACGTTAAGGCCGCGGTAGTCCGTGAGCACGAGAGCCTGAGACCTCGAGAGTTTCTCCGCAAGTTCCTTCACAACGGCTTCTTTCTCCGGTTTTGGCACCTCCTGTGCACCTCCTTTCGTTATAGCACTTGAGCTTCACCGTTAAAAACTCATGGCTTCTTCAAAGCGTTAACTCTGGTCGGGGTTGCCGGTGTTGCGTTCGGTACTGTCCAAATTCCAACGCCCCGTCATGCAATCACCGGCAGCCCTGCCCGAAGCCGTGAGAACTTATTGCGCAGACTTATGAGAAAAGCCCCCGCAGACATGCGGGGGCCTCGCTAAGAAGCACATTGGCACTGGTTTCTCGCCGATTCTTCCTGAAACCGGCGCGAGCGCCTGTCCCCCGACCTCGGCGGGCGAGCCTTGTGCAGCTCATTAAGTTCGAGGAGTTCGAGCGCTCCTCAGACACCCGCTGTCTTGGGTCATGGAAAACACGTGTAATGCATATTCGGTTATCTGGTCTAACCCGACGTCCAGTTACTCGGTTCGATCCTCGGTCTGGTCCGGGGTTGCTACGCCTTCTACTTCTCAGCAGTTATAGTAGCAGCCTGGGTCGGACTGACTTTTATCCCGGGGCCCATGGTCGTTGATAGGACGACGCTCTTGACGTACGTGCCCCGAGACGTGGGCGGCTTCGCTTTGATAAGCGCGTCCATCAGCGCCCCAAGGTTCCCCAGGAGCCTGTGAGACTCGAACGACACTTTTCCGATAGGAACATGCACGATGCCCGTCTTATCCGCTCTGTACTCAACTTTACCTGCCTTAATGTCCTGGATGGCCTTGGCGACTTCGAACGTGACGGTGCCGGTCTTGGGGTTTGGCATCAGTCCTTTTGGCCCCAGGATTCGACCGAGCTTGCCGACGATACCCATCATATCGGGAGTAGCGACGGCCACATCGAAATCCGTCCAACCACCCTGGATCTTTTCGGCGAGATCCTCGGCGCCTACGTAATCAGCCCCCGCTGCTTCAGCCTCTTTCGCCTTCTCGCCCTTTGCGAAAACCGCGACTTTCACAGCCTTGCCGGTCCCAAACGGCAACACGACAGCGCCCCTCACCTGCTGGTCAGACCTCTTCGGATCTATCCCGAGCCTGACGGCAACTTCAACGGTCTCGTCGAACTTGGCTTTCCCGGTCTTCCTCACGATTTCCACAGCTTCTGAAGGCGCGTAAAGCTGCTGCTTGTCATAGAGCTTCAGAGCCTCGAGATACCTCTTCCCATTAGTCGCCATAAACAAAACCCTCCTTGTGGTGCAAGCGGATTGCTCCTCCCACCGTGCGCCTGGTTCTAAGATTCGACCTCTACACCCATGCTCCTTGCGGTGCCGGCGATCATTCGCTCTGCCGCCTCAATGGTGGTGGCATTGAGATCCTTCATCTTCTGCGTGGCGATCTCCCTCAACTGAGCCCGGCTGAGCCTGGCAACTTTGTCTCTATTGGGCTTGCCCGACCCTTTCTCAATGCCCGCCGCCTTCCTTATGAGGAATGAGGCAGGCGGCGTCTTCAATATATAAGTGAAAGACCTATCCTCATAGACGGTTATCTCCACCGGTATGATAGTCCCGACTTGGGCCGCAGTCTTTTCGTTGAACGAGCGAACGAACTCCATGATGTTCACGCTGTGCTGCGCCAGAGCCGGTCCGACCGGCGGGGCGGCCGTAGCCTTCCCCGCGGGTATCTGTAGCTTCACAATAGCCGCAACCTTCTTGGCCATGATATACGTCCCTCCTGCCTCAAAGCTTCTCGACCTGACTGAAGTCGAGCTCCACAGGGGTATCCCGACCGAACAAGGAGACCAGCACGCGCAGCTTACCCTTGTCAGGCTGAAGCTCCTCGATGATCCCTGAGAAATGCTGGAACGGGCCGGATATGACTCTCACGCCTTCCCCGACCGAGAAATCCACCTTCGGGCGGGCCTCCTCGATGCCTATGCGTCTCAGGATGTTGTGCGTTTCCTTTTCTTGGAGGGGCACAGGCCTCGAACCAGAGCCGACAAAACCCGTCACCCCGGGGGTGTTCCTCACTACGTACCAGGAGTCGTCCTCCATTATCATCTCGACAAGCACGTACCCGGGGAAGATCTTCTTCTTGGTGATCTTTTTCTTGCCGTCCTTGAACTCGTACTCTTCCTCGGTAGGCACGAGAACCCGGAATATCTTGTCTTCTTTCTCCATGGTCTTGACCCGTCTCTCGAGATTGGCCTTGACCTTGTTCTCGTAGCCCGAGTACGTGTGAATCACATACCACTTCTTGTCTGGGTTGTCGGCCTCTTTAGGCTCCTCTCCGTGCTCACCAGGTGCAGCGCCGAGTGTGGCATCTTGCCCCGATGGGCTTTGCACGCGGGAGGCCGCCAGCTCATCTTCAGCAGATCGGGTTTTCCCTTTTTCCTCCACTTTACGAGGGGCCGCACCCGCCTCGGGACGCTGGCCCTCCACCCCCCCACTGAAGTCTCATCGCACGAACACCTTCAGACCCTGTGAAAACACAAAGTCGATGAGCCCGATGAAGGCTCCTACGATTACAACGACCGTGATAACCACCACAGTTGAGGATACGAGTTCCTTGCGGTCGGGCCATGCGACCTTCTTAAGCTCGGCCCTTACCTCTCTCAGGAACTTCCCGACTCGGCCAAGCCTTGCCGTGATTTGCATGTTGGTTCCCTTCCTCAGCCGACAGCCTGCAACCGGACCGTCCAGAATCAGTACCAGTGCGGACCCGCGAATAAACAACGTTCTCGCGCTCGTGAAGCGGCGCAGCCTTTCACCAACAGGCGTGTCTCTGGCCCCTCGCGGAATCTCCAGCGCCGTTTCACCTGAGCGTCAGCGCACCGCTCCGACCGAATGTAAACAGTCCCAACCTGGCCAGGACCACCCCGCGAACCGAGTTACCGGGTCTCCTTGTGAACAGTGTGTTCCCTGCAGAACTTGCAGTACTTCTTTATCTCAATCCGGTCGGGATCGTTCCGCTTGTTCTTTTCAGTGCGGTAATTCCGCTGCTTGCACTTAGTGCACTCAAGAGTGATGCCTTCGCGCACTCCTCCACACCCCCTGGCATGCGCCGGATGTTGTCAACCCTGGGGCCCGACGAGCGACCCGGGCACATAGCGATCCGGGCACGTCACTTCTAGAATCTAGCATATTGCTATGGGCGTGTCAACAACGTGTCTCAGCGACTCAGCGACTCAGCGACTCAGCGACGCGGTTAGCAATATGAGCATCCTTAGTCTTACCAGGACCCGCCCTATTATTGAATCGAACCCGCCTGTACAAGAAAAGAGCGCCAGCAACAAGCGCACTTGGATGAATCTGCAGACTGGAGCCCACGGCCGGAATCGAACCGGCGACCCCATCCTTACCATGGATGTGCTCTGCCTACTGAGCTACATGGGCTCACAAAGCATAACCGCAAGCCTAGCGGACCTGCAAACTCACCTGGAGCGGGAAACGGGACTCGAACCCGCGACATTCAGCTTGGAAGGCTGACGCTCTAGCCTACTGAGCTATTCCCGCTCGCTCCGAGAAACCTGGTGGAGAGGGGTGGATTCGAACCACCGAAGGCTAAGCCAACAGATTTACAGTCTGCCCCCTTTGACCAGCTCGGGAACCTCTCCACAAACACTTCTGCCTGCGTCCCTATTCTACTCACTCTGGCGTCCTGTGTCAAGGCTAGTTTTCGCTTGTGTTCGCTAGGCAGGTAGGGTCAACCTGCTGGGTCAACCTACGTGGGCGGCGTCGAGGCTGAGCTGTTCGTCGATCCGGTCGGCCAGATCCAAGAACAACTGGAGGTTTTCATACACGGTCTTGCCGCCTCGCGAAGGCGGGATTATGTGGGCGACATCCAGCGTCTCCTCGTCCCTTGTCGCGCCGCACAAGGCGCAGCGCCACCGGGCGTCCCTGGGCACCTTGTGCCTGAGCGAGTCAGGGATCGGCTCGGCGTCGGAGGCCCTGAGATCCCGCGTCGCAAGGCCTCTTCAGGCAATAAACGTCTGCATCTTCTCCTCGCAGATCGCTTTCAGCTCAGCCTTTTGCTCGAGAGTAAGCTTCTCCACGTTGAGGATGACAAGGTCCCCCTCCCGCGTCACTACGCCATGCCTCGCCAGCACCGGCACCGGCATTTCCTTCAGCCGTTTCTCGTAATACAGGATCCGCCTTTCGTCGTGCGCCAGGAAAACCGTGGCAAGCTGCCTGATCGTCGCCGCGCCGCCCGAGTCGATCAGGGTCTTTATTATGAGGAGAGGCTGGTATATATGGCTCATCCTCATCTTTGAGACAAGGAACTCACGAAGACCCTCGAATGTCATGGGTCCCCACCTCTCAACCCAAGCCCTGCTGCTCACAGATTAGAGAAAACCGGACCCAGGCGGCTCAGACGCATAGCCAGTTACCGCGGGGTACGGAAACAGCTTCGCCTTGATGCTGATAGAGGCTCTCGGGATAACACGCTGTAAGATACCTCCGTGTGGGAGCAGACAAAGGCAGTTCCCTTGTCGAGAAAACCTCTGCCGGCCGACCTGGCCGATGTGCCGTGGGCACAACCTCCCACGAGCGTATAATGCGCGGCCAGAACGTAACAGAGGAGATGGCCTCCTTCGACAAGAGGGTGCGCTTCTTCATCCTGGGATTGGCCCCGAACTCAGCCCGGATCTCCATCCGCTTCTGGCACGTGGACACCTTCGGCGCGGTCCTTGAGCGTGTGCGGCGACACTTCAGCGATATGGCCATGGTCAGCCGCGAGGGCGACCGCCCCGTTACCGTCGGGCGTCTGCTGTTGGAAACCGCGCCTTCAGTGGACAGAAAGCGTGAGAACATACCGCCGCTGCTTGTTGGCCCGCTGATGCGTGCCATTCTTGAGGGGTCGATGTACCCACAATCGCTTTACGCTGTAATCATAGAGCGCATAAGGTCCGACTTTAACGACCCGGAGAACCCGCGGATAGAGCGCAAAGTAACGTATCCACGCGCAGCCTACATAAAGGCCCATCTGAAGAGAAAGGCAAGATTGACCGGCGATAAAGCCATGGAGGAGGCACTGACGGAGATGTTAAACACCGAGAATAGGAACGAAGGATATCTCCTCGGACGGCTCTTCGCGCTGCTCGAGAAGGCACAGCAGGACGCAAACCCGGGGATCAACGCGACCATTAAGGATCGCTACTACGCGTCCGCCTCGGCCACCCCGGGAGCGGTATTCCCTGTCCTGCTGAGACTGGCTCAGCATCACATCGCCAAATCCGAATATGGCGGCTATGTGGACAAGCTCATTGAAGGTGTCCTGTGCGATCTCGACTCCTTCCCTGCCCACTTGAACCTGGACGAACAGGGGCTTTTCGCCCTTGGATACTACCAGCAGAAGAACGCCCTCTACAAAAGAGCTGAGTAGAGAATGAAAGAGAAAGGTGGAATTCAAGATGAAGAACTCCATTGAGAGGCGTAATGAGTTCGTCCTCCTGTTTGATGTCGAGAACGGGAACCCCAACGGGGACCCGGACGCGGGCAACATGCCCCGCATCGATGCCGAAACGAACTTCGGCATTGTCACGGACGTATGCCTCAAGCGAAAGGTGCGCAACTATGTCGAGCTTGTCAAGGCTGGCGAGAAAGGCTACGACATCTACGTCCGCGAAGGCGTGGTGTTGAACGCTCAGAACAAGCGGGCTTATGACGCACTCGGCATTGATCCCAAGAACGAGAAAGATGCGAGGGCTCGGGCCAAGGAGCTAACCAGGTTCATGTGTGACAGTTTCTACGATATCCGTGCCTTCGGTGCGGTCATGACCACGGAAGTGAACTGCGGCCAGGTGCGCGGGCCGGTGCAGTTCAATTTCGCTCGCAGCGTTGATCCCATCGTGCCACAGGAGGTCAGCATCACGCGGATGGCCGTCACCAACGAACGGGACGCCGAGAAAGAGCGCACGATGGGCCGAAAGCACATCGTCCCCTACGCGCTCTACAGGGCTGAGGGTTACATCTCCGCCCACCTCGCCGCGCAGACCGGGTTCTCCCAGGAAGATCTCGAACTCTTGTGGCAGGCCCTGGAGAGCATGTTCGAGCACGACCGTTCGGCCGCACACGGCAAGATGGCTACCCGTAAGCTGATCATTTTCGAGCACTCCACAGCGCTCGGCAATGCGCACGCGCATAAGCTCTTTGAGTGCGTCAGGGTTCATCGCGTCGATGAAGGCAGGCCTGCGCGCGCCTTCTCCGACTATGTCGTGGGAATAGATCGTCAGGCGATTCCTGGCAGCGTCAGGCTCATCGAAAGAATGTGAGCAGCATGTATACAGAGGAGGATTGTCTGCCGTTGTCGGGCATCCAGCACATGGCGTTCTGCCCCCGTCAGTTCGCGCTGATTCACGTTGAATGTCAGTGGCTTGAGAATGCGCTGACCTTTGACGGCAGAAGCATGCATGAACGCGCTGACGATCCTTTCTTCTTTGAAGCGAGGGGGACGGTGCTAATAACGCGCTCTGTCCCCCTGATCTCCAAAAGCCTCGGACTCTACGGCATTGCCGATGTTGTTGAGTTTCGCAAGTGCGACGAGGGCGGTGTGCTGTTTGAGGGCCGAGAAGGACTATGGAGGCCCTATCCCGTGGAGTATAAGCGCGGCCGACCGAAACCGGACGACCGTGACACCGTGCAGGTTTGCGCGCAGGGTATGTGCCTCGAGGAAATGCTTGGAGTGGCTGTGGACGAAGGGGCCCTTTTCTACGGCAAGACGCGGAGAAGGCAGGTCGTGAAGCTGGATGGCACATTGCGCGCGCGGGTCATTGCCTTGTCTCGGCAGATGCATGAGCTGTATGACAGCGGGATTACGCCACCGCCGGTGAAAACCAGGGCCTGCGAAAGTTGCTCTATCGCTGACCTCTGCTTGCCAAAGATAGCTTCGCGTAGGGGCGCAAAGACGTATCTCGAAGGCATGTTCAAAGAGTAGGGAGGTGAGTGATACGAGAAAGCTACTGAATACGCTCTATGTCACTTTACCCCACGCCTACCTGTCGCGTGACGGCGAAAACGTTGTTGTCACGGTTAACGAGGAAGAGAAGTTCCGGGTACCCATACATAACCTTGAGGCCATCGTTTGCTTCAACTATATGGGGACAAGCCCGTCGCTCATGGCTCTGTGTTGCGAAAGGGGCGTTTCTTTATGTTTCTTGAGCGAAAGCGGCAGGTTTCTAGCACGGGTCACCGGAAGGATCTCCGGTAACGTGCTCCTGCGCAGGAAGCAGTATCGCTTGGCCGATGGGAACGTGGAGGCGGCCGGACTTGCGAAGGCATTCGTTGCAGGTAAGGTCCTGAACTGCAGGAGCGTCCTAATGCGCTTCGTGCGTGATCACGGGGAGAAGGAAGGTGCACATGAAGTATCAGAAGCCGCCGAGCGCCTACTCGAGTACTGCAGGGCGCTTGATAGATCCACCACCGTCAACGCAGTTAGAGGCGTGGAGGGAGACGCGGCAAGGACGTATTACGCCGTTTTCGACCACTTGATAACGGAGCAAAAGGAGGCTTTCCGTTTCGGCGGCCGAAGCCGTCGCCCGCCCCTTGACGCCATGAACGCGCTTCTTTCCTTCCTATACGTGCTCCTTGCGTCCGACTGTGCTTCCGCACTTGAAACCGTCGGGCTTGATCCCCAGGTCGGCTTCTTGCACCGCGACAGGCCGGGGCGACTGAGTCTGGCCCTCGACCTCATGGAGGAGTTGCGACCGTATCTTGTTGACCGGCTTGCGCTCACGCTCGTCAACAACAGACAGGTAACCCCGGACGGGTTTGTCAGAAAGGAGTCCGGTGCTGTCATCATGGAGCCAGATACCAGAAAACTCGTGATAACTGAATGGCAAAAGAGGAAGCAGGAAGAAATCACGCACCCTTTTCTGGAAGAGAAGATAACCGTGGGGCTGATCCCGTATGTGCAGGCTTTGCTTTTGGCGCGCCATCTCCGCGCCGATCTTGACGGGTATCCCGCGTTTCTTGTGAGGTGAGAGGCGTGATGGTGCTGATAACCTACGATGTCAACACCGAGACCGACGCTGGAAAGAAGCGGCTCCGCCAAGTCGCGAAACAATGTCTTAATTTCGGGCAAAGGGTCCAGCATTCCGTTTTCGAATGCCTTGTAGACCCCGTGCAGTTCGCCCAGCTACGCATGCGGCTCAAGACGATCATCGACCCAGAAAAAGACAGCTTACGGTACTACAACCTCGGGAATAACTGGCGCAATAGGATCGAGCGCGTCGGTGCAAAGCCGACATATGACCCGGAGGACTTGATGCTGGTCTAGCGCGAGGGTCAAGTACACACGAAAGGTTGTGAGGGCTCGCGATGCTCGTTCTACCACGTGTTTAAGCCTAAGAGCATGCATTTACAACTCCAAGAAAACCTCTCGGCAGGACAGGTTCGCCGAAAGAGTCCGCGAGACAGTTGCGGGACAAGCCTTCAGCACTTAATGAGTCGCCTCCCGCGCGGAGGCGTGGGTTGAAACCGGAGGCGGCTGAGCAAAAGCAGGTGGGGTGACGTCGCCTCCCGCGCGGAGGCGTGGGTTGAAAGAAAGACTGGTGATGAGTAGGCCACAAACAGGGATACGCCGCCCCTGCCCACCAGCAGGCGGGTGCAATGTGGGTCAAGCAGCGCCATCGTCGAGCGCAACACCGTCGAGTACTGCCCGCAGTCAGAAGAAGCCGCGCGCCCGATCGGCAGCCCCGAGCACGTGAGATTTGACTTGTTTGAACCGGACGAAAAGTCCCCGCTTCAGAAGAGCCTGGTGCGTCTAGTGGCGACTTCCAGGAGAACCCCGCGCGAGACGCGCGTGCGCGGCGGGATCAAGATGCGCGAGGTCGCTCCGCTCGCAGGCCAGTTGAGGATTGATCTGGTGAGTGTGCATGCTCTGCGAGTGCTCCCCCGCTCGAGAGAGGCGCTTCCCACAGGCATGGGGCTTGGCTGAAGACGGTTGGCTTGTGCCGTTGTTGCCCCGCCGCCTGCCAGTGACTGGCAAGAGGCCCCGCCTGCGTGGTGCCCCGATACCGCGGCGGTATGGTGGCTTCCGCACGCCGGTCTTCCAGGGTCCCGGTGCCAGGGAAAGTCGACGGGGTTCCTGAGTCCATGCTTTGCACGTATAAGTCCCAGCCAAGCATCCGGGGGACTGGGGGGGATTGACTTAGCTAATGTATTAGTCCATAATGCAAATAGGGGGTGACTCAGATGTCGGTTTACGTTAACATTCACCAGGCGAAGACCCAGCTTTCTCGCCTTCTCACTCGGGCGCTGGAAGGCGAGGAGATCATCATCGCCAAGGCCGGTAAGCCCATTGCCCGATTGGTTCCCATAGCAGAACGCCCCATCAAGCGCGTACCCGGAAGCGCCAGGGGCATTGTCACCATCGCTCCGGACTTCGATGCACCGCTTCCCGAGTCGGTCCTGGAGGAGTTCGAGAGATGAGGGCGTTGCTGGATACTCATACCTTCCTGTGGTGGGTCACTGGAGACCCGCACCTATCGCCGCGCGTTTTTGACATCATCAGCAACGGCCAAAACGAGCTTTTCCTCAGTGCCGCGAGCGGCTGGGAAATAGCCATCAAGGCCAGGCTCGGTCGATTGCAGTTGCCTGGTAGTCCGGAGTCTTTTGTCTCCCGTCAACTCGCCATCAATGCTATCGACGTGTTACCCATCCAGATGAGCCACGCTTTGCACGTCTATGATCTACCAGATTACCACAGAGATCCTTTTGATCGGCTTCTCATCTCTCAAGCCCAGTTGGAGGACCTGCCGATCCTGACTGTTGACGCGGAGATCGCCAGGTATCCGGTGAGTGTTATCTGGTAGTCGCTTTCGGCAGACCTTCAATTCCCCTGTTGATGGCTCGTTTCGGCGGTCAGGATAGATATTCCTCCAGCCACGCCCTGGATTCCCGGGCGCTTCGGACGGAGTCTTCGACGTCCTCTATCTTGCCTGGCGCTACTGGACCGTTTTACAGCCGGCGCTGATATATGAGCGGCCGGACCCGCATACGGCAGCACGGGTAGACAAGGCTCTTGAGGCCTTGGAAAGGGACCCATCGAGCGGGGATGTAAAGGCTGTCAAGGGGGAACCGCGAACCTGGCGGGTGCAAGTGGGAGGCCTGCGCATCATCTACGAGGTGGACAAGCGGGAGCGAACCATTACGGTGCTGGTGATACGCCCCAAGGTGGTGTTTACAGGCATTAGGTCCGCTCACCCAAACCCCCAAATAGCTGGAGCCGACGAAGGGAGTCGAACCCTTAACCTGCTGATTACAAATCAGCTGCTCTGCCATTGAGCTACGTCGGCACCATGTCAAGACCCATTGTAGCCGTGACGTACTTTCCTGTCAAGTCTCCGTTGCCAGTATCTGCCTTGACCTGCTCATCGCCCTTGCACACCTTGTGACGATGCTGTCTGCCATCCGGTGGACGCGAGTCAGGGACGTGGGGCGGAATGCGCAGGACGAAAGATTAGAAGGCAGTTCCGTAGGAGCCCGTTTCACAAGCGCGACGTGCTTTGATCTACAATAGTACCATTACATCTGACCGATGTTGGGATAACACATGCGGTCTCGTTGGGCTTATGAGTTAAGTGTGTTAAGCTGGCAAGAGACGCACTATGTTCAGATAGCCTCGTCACGCTTTTCTATGTACCGCTCAAGCTTCCGTTTCACGCGCTGCAGCGCGTTATCTATGGACTTTACGTGCCTGCGGAGCTCGCCCGCTATCTCCTGGTAGGACTTGCCGTCGAGGTATGCGGCGAGCACTTTCAGCTCGAGTTCGCTCAGGAACTCCGCCATCTTCGATTCGATATCGATGAACTCTTCCCTGCTTATTACGAGTTCCTCAGGGTCGGTAACCTTGGTTCCGGAGAGCACGTCGAGCAGGGTCCGGTCTGACTCTTCGTCGTATATGGGTTTGTTCAGGGAGACGTACGAGTTGAGGGGTATATGTTTCTGTCGCGTGGCTGTCTTGATCGCCGTAATGATCTGCCGGGTGATGCAGAGTTCTGCGAAGGCGCGGAACGAGGCGAGCTTATCGCTTCTGAAATCGCGTATGGCCTTGAATAGCCCTATCATCCCTTCCTGGACGATGTCTTCGCGGTCGGCGCCGATGAGAAAATACGAGCGCGCCTTGGCACGGACGAAGTTCTTGTACTTGTTGATGAGGTATTCCTCGGCCGATCTCTCCCCACACCTCGCGCTCTCGACTATCTCCTCGTCGAGCATGTCATCATACAGACAAGACGTCTCGCGGTCCGGCTCAGCTCCCACTAGCACCGCCCCCCTGATGTGATGTAGCTCGACCTCCGGACCAATTATACACTTGCGTTCGTGGACAAGTCAAGAAAACCGGCACCCCGTCTCCTAAGTCTCTTGACAGGCCCCCCTGACAAGCCGCGTTCCGGGAAAGCGGGTATAACGTCAGCCTCCTCTCGCCGCCCCCCTCTGGCGCAACACCTCAAACAGGATCACCGCAGCGGCAACAGATGCGTTCAGCGAGGGAACACGGCCTCTTGTAGGGATCCTCACCAGGAAATCACATTTCTTTGCCAGGAGGTTTGATATCCCCTTCCCCTCTGAGCCAATGACGAGGGCAAGAGGCCCCTTGAGATCTGCGTCGTAAATTGTCCGCTCGGCACTGGCGTCCGCCCCGACGACCCATAACCCCTTTTCCTTTAGTTTCTCCACCTCGTGGGCAAGGTTTGCGGCCCTGGCGCAAGGGACGTATTCCACAGCGCCCGCCGATGCCCGCGCCACGGCGCCCGTGAGCCCGCATGCCCTTCGCTTCGGGATGATCACGCCTGTCACGCCAACCGCATCGCACGTTCTGATGATGGCGCCCAGGTTCTGGGGGTCCTCAATCCCGTCGAGCACCACAACGAGCGGCGGCTCGGCGGATTCCGCCGCGCCGCCCAGGAGCTCGTCCACGTCGCGGTACCTCACTGCCGCTCCGACCGCGATAATGCCCTGGTGGTTGCGGGTGGTGCTCATTGCGTCGAGCCGGGCTCGCTCAGTCTCGACCACCGGAACGCCCGCCTGACGCGCAAGAAACCTCACGCTCCTGGCAAAAGCCGGTTCGATCCCCTTGGCGATCATCACTTTCACCAGAGGCCGACCGGCCCGCAGCGCCTCAATGACGGAGTTACGTCCTTCGACAGTCCCCTCCGGGCTTTCCGGGCCCTGGCGATGCACTTCGCCCGGCCCCATTCACAACTCCCCTTCCGCCTCGCCGTCCCTATTCTTATCCTTATCCTTCGCGGAACCGGTAGCCGCTATGAGACGGCGGGCCACGGTCTCGACCTTGCCGCATGACATCTTGCCCTCGGGACAGTAACCGCGCATCTCACAAGGCGCCCCGACCCATGAGAAGAGCCGCGGCGCCACTTCCTTCACGAGATCGAGCATGGCCCGGGCAAGCCCGCGTATCTCCCACTGCGCGCGCTCGCACAAGCGGCGCTCAAAGAAGTTGTACAGGCTGCGGCAGTTCATCGTCATGACCAGCCGTGTCTCGCACGCGTTCGGGAGGACATAGCGTGCGTCCTCCCTGGGGACCATGGCTGCAAGCTCCCTGTACGTTTCTCGAACCTGCTCCATCTGGCGCTCGAAAAGCTCGCGCGCTCCAGGGTTTTCGGCCACCGACGGAGGCATAACGTATGCAAAACCGTTCTCGTCCACGTAGCGCTGCGACTGCTGCGAGTACGAGGCGATGCGGTGCCTGACCAGCTGGTGGCTGAGGGCGCGGCTCACGCCCTCTATGGCAAACGTAAATGTCACGTGCTCGGTGGTGGAAAGGTGGCCGGCTTCAAGCAAGGTCCTGATCAAGTCTCCTACCTTCTGGTCCGAGAGGCCCTCCGCGAGCTGCATGGCGCCCAGAGGTGAGTAACACTGCCGCGCAGCGATTGCCACGACTCTTTCAGGAGCGGGTGTGTAGCTCAGAAGTCTAACGTTCAGGGCATCTCACCTCCCGACAGGGTATGGTTCGCGACTCGGGCGCGGCTTACGGCCAAGGCCTTCCCCAGCACTTCCTGGAGTCTCGCCTGCCGGCCCAGGAGGTACAGGTAGCCGATGACGGCCTCGAACCCGGTCGAATGCCTGTAATCTAGGACGGGAGTGCTCCTCGGGCCCCGCCCCGTGTGGACATTGCGCGCGCGCCTTGCTACCTCCACCTCGTCCGGCAAGAGGAAGGCGTCGAGATCGGCAAGGGCTTGCGCCTGCGCCTTCGCATTTACAAGCGAGACTGCCTCCTTGTGTAGTTCGTCCATGTCCAGACGCCCGCCCCGCACCAGGTTTGTACGCACGTAAAGCTCGTACACGGCGTCGCCGACGTAAGCAAGCACCGCGGCGGAAAGCCTGTCCACATCGGCCGCCTCAAGCGGCCCCACGTTTCCCGTTTCCGGCTTCACATTTCCCGCTTCCAAATAGTGCCGGCAGGAGTGTCCTCCAGCACTATCCCGATTTCGCGCAAGTCCTCGCGGATCTTGTCCGCCAGGGCCCAGTCCTTTTTCGCACGGAGGTCTTCCCGGACCCGAACGAGAAGGTCAACAAGGTCATCGACCAACTGCGCGCTTGCCTCCTGGTCTTCCTCCTTGAACAGGCCCAGAATGCCCCCAAGTTCCTCCATTGTGCTCACTGCACGCTTGAGTCCTGCGAGACTCACCCGCGAAGACCCGGGTTCGCCGGCAGCATGCAGGAATTCGTTTATCTCGCGCGCTAGGTCATGGATGGCGGCCACCGCAACCGCGGTGTTGAAGTCATCGTCCATGCCCTGGATGAACTTGTCCCTGGCCTCGTCTGCGGCCCTAGCAAGATCGTCGCCCGCGATAGCATCGACGCCGGCCCGCTCCCCGACATCGGTGCCACTCTCTTCGCGCAGGCCGCCCGGCGCCCGCCCGCCGGCGCCAGCCTGCCGGAGCACACGCCGCGCCGCATCCAGCGTAGAGCGCAGCCGCTCGTAAGCCCTGCGTGCCGCCTCGAGCTCCTCTGCGCTGTAGTTCGCCGGGCTCCGATAGTGCCTGGAGGCGAAAAAATAGCGGACGACCCCCGGCTCGAACTCGCACAGAACGTCCCGCACCGCGAAGAAGTTGCGGAGAGACTTGGACATCTTCACGTCGTTCACGTTGAGCATGGCATGGTGCACAAAGTAGCGCGCGAACGGCTCCTCGCCCGTATATGCCTCAGACTGAGCTATCTCGTTCTCGTGATGGGGAAAGATGAGCTCGTCGCCTCCACCGTGGAAGTCAAACCCGCTCCCGAGATACTTCAGAGCCATCGCGGAGCACTCTATGTGCCAACCAGGCCTGCCAGGACCCCACGGGCTGTCCCAGGCAGGTTCACCCGGTTTCGCCGATTTCCAGAGAGCGAAATCCATGGGATTGCGTTTCCTGGGGTCCACCTCGACACGCGCCCCCGCCAGCATCTCGTCCAGGGACCTGCCTGACAGCTTGCCGTAACCTGGGAACCGCGTGACGTCGAAGAACACGTCGCCGTCGATCTGGTAGGCAAAGCCCTTATCAATGAGCCCCTGGATCACGCGGATGATATCCTCCATGTGGTCGGTAACCCTCGGAAACACGTCCGGCCTTTCGACTCCCAGCTTGTCCATGACATCCAGAAAGTCACGATGGTACTCATCAGCAAGCTCGCGGGGCGAAACCCCTCTTTCCTTCGCTCTCTCGATTATCCTGTCTTCCACATCCGTGACATTCTGAACGCAGAACTCTTTCCATCCCCTGTGCTTCAGGTACCGGCGCACGGTATCCCAGAAAACATACTGGCGTGCGTGGCCCATATGCGTATAATCGTAGGGAGTGAGCCCGCACTGGTAGATATCCACCCGTCCCGGGGTGCGCGGGACGAAATCCTGCTTTCTCCTGGTAAGCGTGTTGTAAACCCTCAGCGTCATCGCAACGCCCCCTCCTCTCTGCAAGTATTATCCGCAAACTTGCACCCCTTTTCAAGACATGATCCCCACTCCGCCCCGGCTTGGGCGGGGTTGCCGGTGATTGCAGGAGGGGTGGTCAAGGAATCCTCTTGACCTGGGCCCCTAGGGAGGCGAGCTTCTTCTCTATGCGGTCGTAGCCTCTATCAATGTGCTCGACCTCGCGGATCTCGGTCTCACCCTCGGCGACCAGGCCGGCCAGCAGCAGCGCGGCCCCGCCTCGTATATCCCTCGGAGACTCGACAGGAGCACCGGTGAGCTTCTCAACGCCCCTCACGATGATCGTATCTCTGTCTACTTGCAGGTCCGCGCCCATTCTCCTCAGTTCGTCTGCATAGCCGAACCTGTTTTCGAACCTGGTCTCCGTGATGGCGCTAACTCCGGCCGCACGGGTCATCATAGCAACGAATTGCGGCTGCAGATCCGTGGGAAAACCGGGGTACGCGAGAGTCTCAACATTGACCGCCTTGCACCTTTCTGGGCCGCGCACACGCAGCATAGACTGGTGCTCCTCCACTTCAGCCCCTGCCGCCACGATCTCGATTATCACTGTCCGCATGTGCTCGGGCACAGCGTTCTCAACAGTCACATCGCCGCCAGTCATGGCTGCAGCGATAGCGAAGGTGCCTGCTTCCAGCCTATCGGGGATTATCTCGTGGGTTGCCGGGAACAGGCGATCGACGCCGTCGATCCTCACAGTGCTCGTGCCCGCCCCTCGGATTCGGGCGCCCATTGAATTCAAGAGGATCGCGAGATCAACGATTTCCGGGTCCCTTGCTGCGTTTTCCAGGATGGTGGTGCCTTCCGCCAGGCTTGCGGCGAGCATCATGTTCACGGTCGTGCCGTGGCTCGCCTTGCCCACGTAGAAACTCGTCCCGCGGAGCCTGCTTGCCTGCATTTTAACATACCCGTGCTCGACTGAGACTTCCGCGCCGAGGGCCCGAAACCCATCCAGGTGAAAGTTTATGCCTCTCGCTCCTATCACGTCGCCGCCCGGGAAGGGGACTTCCGCAACTCCCAGGCGGGCAAGCAGGAGTCCCGCCGTATAGAACGACGCTCGAAGGCGGCGCACGAGTTCGTATGACGGCCTGTGGTTTTCTATATTGGAGCCGTCGATCTCGATTCGACCGGATCCGAGCGGCCTCACCTCTACGCCAAGCTCTTCCAGGATCTTACAGAGAACGTGCGTATCAGTGTAGTTGGGGACGTTATCGAGGATGGTTTTCCCGCGTCCCAGGGCTGCGCCGACGAGAATTGCCAGCGCGCTGTTTTTCGAGCCCGTTAACCTTACTGAACCGCACAGCCTGTTCCCTCCGGTCACCACCAGCTTCGCCACGGCCACCCTCCCCTAAATCGCCACACCTGGCGTGGCTTGCGGCCCGTTCCGCAGCCCGAGGCTATTCTGCAATAGTCCCAAAGCAACAACCTTAAGTGAACAGTCTGGCAACATGCTCACACTCAGATTACGCTGTAACCTACGGCAAGCTGCTCAGGGCCATCCACGAGGGCGTGGCCGAATCGACCGAATATGGCCACTGAGACTCTCCCCTCGCCCCGCACGACCGCCAGCTTGAATC
>JBFMGS010000031.1:0-8005 GCA_040752635.1 Bacillota bacterium | reverse complement strand
GCTCACACTCAGATTACGCTGTAACCTACGGCAAGCTGCTCAGGGCCATCCACGAGGGCGTGGCCGAATCGACCGAATATGGCCACTGAGACTCTCCCCTCGCCCCGCACGACCGCCAGCTTGAATCCCCCGCCGAGCCCGGGGTTTATCATCTCGAGCTGAATGTACGCGTCCCTTACTGCATTGGAAACGGCTATTTTCTCGCGCGGATCTTCAGAGATCACGCCGAGCGCGACGGCCGCCGCTATCATGCTTTCACGGAGTTTTGCCGCGAGCCTGTCGGCGCTCGCCCCCACCTGCGTAATCGCACCCTTGTATCCGTAACCTCGCACCTTTTCCAGCCAGTACCTCTCATATTCCCGGCTCCGGGTCATCACGAGGTAAATGGATGCTGCTTCCACCGATATCTTCGTGACATCCTCGTCCCCTGCCATGCCCTTTACGATATCCCTGGGGGTTACAACCCCCACAAGAGCGCCTTCGCTGTCAAGGACTGGCAGGCCCGGCGCCCCAGAGTCAACCAAAAGTGAGCAGGCCTCAACCACGCTACACCCGTCCGAAAGCCTCACGAAGTCGGTCTGCATAACGTCCTTTGCAGTTTGGGCATCAGACGCAGGTTTCAGGAGATCCCGGTCGCATACTATCCCGACCACCTGGCCCGCCTCGACCACAATAAGCACACTTGAACCGCTATTAAGCATGGTCCTGCGGAGTTCTCCGACGGGCGCCTCCGGCGCAACCGTCACTGGATTGCTGCTCATGACTCGTCTGACCGTCACCTATGCTACCTCCTGTGCTGCTTCATTCCTGAACCCTTGAGCGGCCTCCATCATTCACTGTAACGCTGCATGAGGCGTAGCAGGCCATCCCTGCACCGGATCCGACAAACCCCATCCCTTCCATAGTTGTGGCTTTTATGCTGACTTGATCAACCGGAATGCAAAGGACGCGCGCTATTACCTCACGCATCTCGGGCACGAACCCGGATATCTTCGGTCGCTCAGCGAGAAGCATCACGTCCACGTTGTTTACGGCGAACCCTGCCTCCTTCGCAAGATCCCGAACCTTTTCCAAGATGACTGTGCTGGATATCCCCGCGTAAGCCGTGTCATCGTCAGGAAACAAGCGGCCTATATCCCCAAGCGCACATGCCCCCAGGATCGCATCAGCGACCGCATGAAGCATCACATCGGCATCCGAGTGCCCCTCGAGGCCGAGACCGAAAGGAATGGTGACCCCTCCGAGAACCAGGCGCCTCCCCGGCACAAGTCTGTGGACGTCGAACCCGAGTCCCACTCGAATCTGTCTGCGTTCGGGTCTCGACCCGTCCCTTGCTGCCAGGAGCGCCTCTGCGATCACCAGGTCTTCCGGCGTGGTGATCTTGATATTATCGTATTCTCCCGGGACAACCTTGACCGCAACACCTGTTCCCTCCACCAGCATCGCGTCGTCCGTAGCCGCAAGGCCATCACGCACGGCCCTCTCATAACCGGATTCTATGATCTCTCGCTGGAATGCCTGGGGCGTAGCCGCGGCCCATAGCGTCTCGCGGTCCATGGTTCCGACTACATCGCAGCCGCGCACCACCTTAATGGTGTCTTTGACCGGGACCGCCGCGATTGCGGCGCCAAACTCGCGCGCCGCCTCCACTACGCGCGAGACCGTATTAGGGCGAATCAAAGGCCGCGCGCCATCGTGAATCACCACGATATCGCACGCGGCGTCGAGTGAAGCAAGTCCGCGCAGGACTGAGTCCTGCCTCCTTTCCCCCCCGGCGATGACGCGCCTCACCTTGGAAAGCCCGCCCCGGATGCGCACGAGCGCCTGCGTTCGCTCGATTTCCTCAGGGGCAACGATCACCGTGACCTCGTCCACGACATCGCAAGACTCAAATGCCTGAAGCGTGTGGACCAGGACAGGCTCACCCCGAAGGGCAAGAAACACTTTGTTTATCCCGGCGCCCATCCTCCGCCCGGCCCCTGCCGCAGCTATCAACGAGCAAACGCTCACGCACGCACTCTCCTTGGCGTCCTCACCCGCCGCCTACCGGACGAGCCTCACACGGTTTTCGGCTTGGCGAATATCATCCTGCCCGCGGCGGTCTGAAGCACACTGGTAACCATGACCCCCACCTGCTCACCGATGAAGCGCCTGCCCCCGTCAACTACAACCATGGTGCCGTCGTCGAGGTACGCCACTCCCTGGCCCATTTCCTTGCCATCTCTGATGACATGAACCGTCATTTCCTCACCGGGCAGCACTATTGGCTTTAGAGCATTCGCAAGCTCGTTGATGTTGAGCACCTTGACCCCTCGGAGCTCCGCAACTTTGTTCAGGTTGAAATCATTGGTAATAATCTTTCCGCCGAGCGCAGCGGCGAGCTTGAGCAGTTTCGAATCTACTTCAAGGGGCTCGCCGGGGTCCACATCGACTATCTGGATGTGGATATCATCCTCCTTCTGCATTTTGTTAAGGATGTCGAGGCCTCTGCGTCCTCTGTTACGCTTGAGGGGGTCAGAGGAGTCCGCTATCCGCTGCAGTTCTTCGAGAACAAATATCGGGACAATAAGCGTCCCTTCTATGAAGCCGCTCTTGCAGATGTCGAAAATCCGACCATCGATTATCACGCTCGTGTCGAGCAACTTGGCCACGGGCGAACCTTGATGCTTTGCCAGCCTTTCCCGGGAAGTGCCCACCACCCGCTCCACGGATCGGGGGAACGACGTAAACAGGTTGAAGAGGTCCTCTCTCTTCTTGACTGCAACGTGCATTCCGAGGTAGCCCATGAACAGCGTGAAACCGATCGGAAGGTACACCCCTATGTATGGTATCTGTGAAAACGGTAGAGTAACCAGGACAGCTATGAGGAGGCCGACTATGGCTCCGAACGCGCCGACTACCAGGTCTTGAGTTGGGGTCTTGTGCAGGTTCGATTCTACCTTGGAGCTGACCCTTCGCAGTCCCCTTGTAAACACCGGAGCAACAAGCAGTCCGACCAATCCGCCGCCTGAAGCCAAGAGAATGAACGCGGCTGTATCATTACTGGCACCGAGGCCCGCGGGCACCACTCCCACAAGCACCCCATGGATGAGCGCCCCGGTAAACGCCCCACCAACAAGAAAGAACAGGCGGATTAACTTGTCAAGCACGAGGCTTCTCACCTCCCTTCCGGCCGAAACAGTTGATCGCCCCCTGGGGCTCTGGGGGCGAAACTGGTATGGTAATGTCTTCTTGTGTGATTTATTATGGGAATTGTGCGCCATCTATATCCGTACCTCACGAAGACTTTCCCTCAAGATGCCTGTCCCTTATCAAACGAGACTCGGGCGGTGCGGGTTCCCGCAGTTTCTCGTTATCCCGCAACGCCTCGTTATCCCGCTACCTCATCCGGCTACCTCTCGCCGTCCTGCTACTCAAGGATCTCGTCTATAGATTTCTCCACCTGATCCTCCTGCGCTTCTTGGGCCACCACCAGTTCGCTTATGAGGATTTGTTTTGCACTCTCAAGCATTCGACGTTCGCCGGTGGATAGCCCCTTCTCCCTGTCGCGACAGGCGAGGTTCCTGACCACTTCGGCCACGGCGAATACGTCACCGCTCTTGATCTTCTCGAGATTGGCGCGGTACCTCCGGTTCCAGTTCGACGACATCTTCGTCTTTCCGCTGGCCAGTATTTCGTAAACCTTCTTCACATCGTCTCCATTTATCACGCTTCGCAGGCCCACCTCTTCTACGCTAGCGAGGGGAACCATAACTTTCATGTCGCCCAACGGGATCCTGAGGATGTAGTATCTTTGCTTCTCCCCGAGGACCTCCCTCTCTTCAACGGCCTCGATGACGCCAGCACCATGCATTGGGTATACCACTTTATCCCCGACGTTGAACACCGCCATGTTCCCCCCAATCATTCCACTGGCTTCCTATCTCTTCATTTTACCATGGGGGGTCTGGGGTGTCAATTCGGTGCCGCTCTCTGCCATTAATGGGACATACTGTCACCATCACGGCTCTTTGCCCGCCTCGTTGACAACTTGTTAGGCCCGCCGGTATAATTGTATCGTGACACCAGGTAAGACGCGCTTCGCGGGAGACTTTCCAGGCGAGGTGAGTTGTTCGTGGAGCATCTTGATAACCTCTCTTTTCAGGAAGCTGTCTCGGAGTACCTCATCAGGCACAGAAGCATCCTTGACTGCATCTCCAAGTTTGATGAAGCGACAGCCCGTGTCAACCGCGCCATCATCAAGGCGGTAACGAATTGCGGCTGCGTGAAGATCTCAGCCTCGCGCCAGAGGTTCCCATCCGATGCGTCTCTTGCGGATCTCAAGAAGTACACCGCCTCCCACCTCGAAGGCAGCCTTTGCCCGGAGTGCCGCGATGTGCTGGAAACCGAAATCGGGAGAGCACTCTTTTACGTTGCTGCGCTCTGTGACGTCTTAGACCTGGACATGGAAGAAATCATGGACGGGGAGCGCCGGAGGCTCGCAACGCTCGGGATATTCAATCTCACCTGAACCCTCGCGGCCTTCCCTCCTGGCAGGCTTTTCATGTCATAATTGCCTCTCGACCAGGACCTGTTCTCGCAAGCGCTGCAGGCCGTGCTTTATCGCATGGGCTCGCGCGGCGCCTATACCTTCAACTTGATCGAGCTCATCCGTCGAGGCGGCGAGTATGCCTTGAAGGTCCTTGAACCTGGCTACGAGCTTATCCGAAATAACCCTCGGTAACCTCGTAATCTTCGCGAGGATCCGGTAGCCTCGCGGCACCACCAGGCTATCCAGGGCGCCCGAACCTCCGGAATACCCCAGGGACTTAGCTATGAGCCCGAGATCAAGCAGGTCGTCCTGGATCACCCCTGATAGTTGCTGCCACACTGCGTCGGGCGACCTGTGTTCGGGCTTTACGAGGTAGTCCTCGACAAGCAGGTTCCCTTCTTCTTCGACGTTCGCCATGAGCTCGGCGACCTGCATCCTTATGAGACGGCCTTCGCTCCCGAGTTCACAAATGTATCTTTCGATCTCCTTCGCCACCCGCCGCACCATCTCTGTGCGAAGCACCGAAGACGCCACATCGCCGAGCGTCACCAGGTTTTCAAACTCGAGCGCGCTCAGGCTGGTCATACACTGGTCACGGACGCTGCGGTATTTTTCAAGAGTTTGAACGGCCTGGTTGGCCTTGGCCAGCGTGACGCTGATGTCACGTATGGCGTGTTTGATGTTTGCCTTGTATAACGTTATAACGTTGCGCTTTTGAGAGATGGCGATAACGAGTTCGCCTGTCTGCTTCGCCACACGCTCCGCGGTCTTGTGGCGAGTGCCAGTTTCGCTCGAGGAAATGGTCGGATCGGGGACCAGTTGCGCGTTGGCGATAAGGATCCTCTTCGCATCTTGACTCAAGACTATAGCCCCGTCCATCTTCGAAAGCTCATACAGTCGCGCAGGCACGAGCTCGCAGTCAAGCCGAAACCCGCCGTCCACGAGGGCCATCACCTCGGGAGAGTCGCTGACGACAACGAGTGCACCCGTCCTGGCGTTTATGATGGCCTCCAGCCCCTCGTGCAGCACGGTGCCGGGCGCAACCATCCTGAGTATTTTGAGAAGCGTGTCTTCAGGGGGTCTCCCTTCTGCTAAAGGCACCATATCATCTCCCTAGCACCGCCTCGAAGGCCTCGTTTATAGTCGCCACCCCGACAAGCTCAACGTCAGAGCGGCTCTTCATAGCCTTGAGATTAGAAACAGGGATAATGCATCGGTCGAACCCGAGCTTCGCCGCTTCCGCCACACGCGCCTCAATGCGACTGGCCGCCCTGACTTCACCAGAAAGTCCAACCTCGCCGATTATCACAGTTCTCGGGTTACAGACCGCGTTCTTGAAACTGGAAGCTATGGCACACGCAACAGCCAGGTCTGAGGAGCGTTCGTCGAGCCTCACACCTCCGGCGACGCTCACGTACACGTCGTGCGACGATACCAGTATCCCGGCCCGCTTCTCCAGCACCGCCAGGATTATGGCTACGCGGTTCGCGTCAACTCCCGTTGTCGTGCGCCTCGGGGTTCCGAACGCGGCTGAACCCACCAGCGCCTCAATCTCAGTCAGTATGGGCCTGGTCCCTTCCATATTGGCCGTAACGCACGAGCCGCTCACCTCCCGCACATGAGCAGAGAGGAACAGCTCTGAAGGGTTCTTGACCTCGACAATCCCCCGGTCGCTCATTTCAAATACGCCGATTTCGTTTGTTGACCCGAACCTATTCTTCACCGATCTCAGGATCCTAAAGCTATGGTGTTGTTCGCCCTCAAAATACAGCACCGTGTCCACCACGTGCTCAAGCACACGCGGCCCGGCGAGCGCGCCTGTCTTGGTCACGTGACCGACGAGAAAGATGGGCACGTGCGTCTCCTTGGCCTTTCTCATGAGACGCCCGGCGCACTCCCTGACCTGGGAAACACTCCCGGGCGCCGACTCCAGATCGCGGCTGAATACGGTCTGGATGGAGTCCACGACGACAAGGCCGGGACACGCATCGTCGATGCTCTCCTCGATCCGGTCTATGTCAACCTCGGCGAGAACCAGAAGCCCGCGGGACTCAATAGACAGGCGGTCGGCGCGTAGCTTCACCTGCCTTGTGGACTCCTCACCCGACACATAGAGCACCGGGAGGTTCCGGCTTACGGCACTTGAAACCTGCAGGAGCAAAGTGGACTTGCCTATGCCGGGGTCCCCGCCGAGAAGGACGACCGAGCCGGGCACGATTCCTCCGCCGAGCACCCTGTCGAGTTCCGGAATCCCGCTTGAAAACCTGTACTCGCGGGAGGACTCGATCTCCGTGATCGGGATCGGGCGGCTCGAGGCGAGGCTATCTCCTGCCGTGGCGGACACCGGCCTTGCGACCTCCTCGATAAACGAGTTCCACTCCCCGCACCCGGGGCATTTCCCAAGCCATCTGGGGGTCTCGTAACCGCACCCCTGGCATGAATATCTCGTCTTGGGTTTAGCCATCTCTTCTCCTCATCTCCTAAAACTTGGCCGTCCCACGAGCGTCGCCTGCTACACGCACAGTCATCGGCGACTCCTGTTGGAGCTACTACTAAGTGTAGCATTACAAATCCGCACTACTCTTGGCCACATTCCAACGTCCCGTCATGCAGGCACCGGCAACCCCTGACAAAGTCGGGAGCATTTCTGAACTCTCACTTAGGGTTACACGCGCACCAACGCATTTAGGCTCGTAGAGCTGGCCTGCAACTGAGGTCCCAGGACTGTATCGCCCACAAACAGTCTGCACCCTATCGGCCAAGCCCGAAGAACGACCGCAACGCCCCTAACACCTCAGCGGGTGAGCGCAGGCCGGCTGTCATCTTCTCGAACGGGCATGCGTCGGTCCCGGCCCTGTTCAAGATGGACCGGGTCGTCGCCTCAGCGACCACGCGGATGTGCGCTCTTTCGAGTTCCGCCACTGCTCCCTCTGAGGCCAGGGGTGTGTACACCGCTGCTGCCTTGCAGTAAATGCAGAGCATGGCCGACGCCCTCCCCACAACTCGGTCGCCCACAACTGCGTCTGTGAGGTCCTGCCCGCGGCGAAGCACCACGTCAACAAGCGGCCGTACCCCGCGTTCGCGCGAGGTCGCGATGACCTTCCCGTCCTTTACCGCTACAAGGCCGACATCGCGATCACGAAGCATGTTTCTTGCGATTTCGATGTCTTCGTCGATTACACGATCCCTAGCTGAGTTGCTCACGTCTTTCCACCGCCGAATGCCCTTGCCTTTAGGCATGTGGATGAAGGCGGCTCGTACTCCTTTCTGACTGGCGCAACACTCCCGCTGCAAAAACAGTCGCAGCGGGGGCGAAAAACCGGTACGCTCCCATCAGTTAATTCTACCACATCAACAGCAGTTTTGAGCATCCAGGTCGCGGTTCCCGCCTGCATGCAGATGTTCAGGCGCACTAGAGCTACGAAAGCACTAACACGCGGCGCCAAGCGGCGTGTTGTCCCCGTAAGAAGCCAG